>JAYELV010000129.1:0-4127 GCA_034717755.1 Pseudomonadota bacterium
CAGTATCGTAGGCCGGATAAGGCGCTTTCACCGATCTTTGATTCAATACGGATCTTCCAGCGCCGTCATCCGGCTTTGGGTTGCCGGATTTCGCTTCCGCTCATCCGGCCTACAGGTTTTTCCTGCAAACAGCGACGACATTACTGGTACTGAATAGTTAACTGTTATCTCTGGTAAGAGATTAACCCGCCTGCTGCAACCAGGCTTTCAACGCCTGTGCGTCTCCTGTAAAGACGATGTTTTTCTGCTTTTTGGCCAGCTGATAGTCATACATCGGGTCATAGTAATCGCTGAGCAGGGTTGAGATCCATGAGTTGTGCTGTTGCGTCTCTGCCGTGCGGCGCTGCTTTTCGATGGCATTGCTGAGCTGCTCATGGATTTCACCATGGCGTACATCTCCGAGGCGTTTGCGGATGCGGCCAAGGCTTCCAAGCAGGTAGCCGGCCCAGCGTTCAAACCCTTCGCTGTCACCATGAATGCCCTGGTACTCCTGCAGTGCAGCATCGATGTACTCCAGGCGGGTATTTTCTATGCGCTCATCAAGCGTCGCATCAAGAATAATGAATTTCCCTGATTTGAAACGATCAAACAGATTCTGCAGTATATGCAGGGAGCCAATATTGCGGCCTTCATCCTCGATGATCAGTGGCGGATTTCCTTTTGCACGATGCTTCAGCAGGGCAATGGAGAGGGCGTTTTCAAAGTCGATCTGAGTCGGCTGGGGAAGCGCATAATGGCCGAATGCCGAGCCACGATGACGCGCCAGCCCCTCCAGGTCGATGCTGTTGCTCAACTGTTGCAGCAGAATGGTTTTTCCAACTCCGGTGCGTCCGCCGATGACGATGGTGTTGACTTCGTTGGCAGCTGCTTCAAGCTCCTCGATGAGAAAACTGCGCAGCGCCTTATAGCCGCCCTCGATGCGTGGGTAGGCGATGCCGGTGGCGTCATGAATCCACTGCTGGCTGATTTTTGAGCGCATGCCGCCGCGAAAACAGTAGAGAGCGCCGTCGGGATGGGCCTCTATGAACGTTTTCCATGCGCTGATGCGCTGCTCACGCACTGCGTCACTGACCAGTTCTTCGCCGAGTTCAACGGCGGCGTCATGTCCAACCTGTGTGTATTCAATGCCAATTTCATGACGTTCGCTGTCATTCATCAGCGGATGATTCTCCGCCAGTGGGAAAGCTCCTTTTGTGTATTCCACGGGAGCGCGCACATCCAGCAGAGGAGTGTTGTCGAGAAACAGACGACGATAATCATTGATGAGAGGCAGGGTGCTCATGATTGCGTGATCAAAATGTTACGCCAGCTCGCGCATTTTTTGCTGTAGCGCCTGTTCACGCAGCGTTTCAGCCTGTTGTTGATCCTTTGCTGCTCCGGCAGTGACCCACTCCAGTGTTTCAGGATCCAACACAGAGAAGTGATACAGGCGTCCCTGCTTGAATACCGAAGAGACCATTTTTTCTGCTTTGCGGCGCAGTTCTGTCTGCTGACCTGACTGCTCCTGCATCATCGGCATGCCGAAGGTTGGTTCAATACCCATGTTTTTGAAGTGAATCTCGGTATTGTCAATCTCGCCTGTCGTATCGAGGTAGATGCGCTCAATATCCGGTGCGCGTGACAATATGTAAGCAGACATCATGCGTCCGAGTTGATGGTCTTCTGTTTCAAGTGCTGTCAACAACTTGTCACCAACCAGCTGCAGGCGTTGAACGAGTTGCGGGTTCTCGATCCACTGGCGACTCAGTTGAATACCCTGATCCATATCGGCATCCATCTTGTCGAAAAAGTCGCTGGCTTGCTGCAACAGTTGATCAGGGACATTTAAAGTGAAGATATCTTCATCGATGACGACATTAAGTTCCATAATCGGGTGTTTGTTCAGTAAATTTGTGCCATTCTACCGAAAATTGCCGTTGCTATAAAACTTTGAATGTTTTGGACAACGACTTAGCTTATTGAACCTGAGAGTGAATCATGCTGTTAAAAATCTCTAATGTACTGAACGAAGCGCAACTCAACAAAATCCATGAAGTCGTTGATCGGAGCGGTTTTCAGAATGGTCGTCTGACGGCGGGGTCTGCCGCCCGCCAGGTGAAGGAAAATGAAGAGCTTGCCCCTGATGCGCAAGCACAGCAACTGCTGAACCGCATTCTGATGAGCAGTTTTGGTGAAAACATGATTTTTCGTAATGCTGCCTTGCCAAACAGGCTGGCTGATTTTATTTTTGCACGTTATCACCAGGGGATGCATTACGGCGATCATATTGACGAGCCGATCATGGGAAGTGGCGCTAAATTCCGCACGGACATCTCAATGACAACTTTCCTGAACCCGCCCGACAGTTACGAAGGAGGTGAGCTGGTGATTCGCACCACCTTCGGCGAGACCAGTGTCAAACTCGAAGCAGGCGATGCGGTGCTCTATCCATCAGCCAGTCTGCACCATGTGGCGGAGGTGCGCAGCGGTGAGCGCCTGGTTGCACTCACCTGGATTCAGAGCCAGGTGCGCGATGCGGCGCGCCGGGAGATTCTTTTTGACCTGGTGCAGTCCCGTGACAGCCTGTTACAAGAGCAGCCCGGCAGTGAATTGCATCAGAGAGTGGACAGATCCTACGCCAACCTGCTGAGAATGTGGGCGGAGGTTTGAAGATGAGGTCTGAGTGCTGAGTGCTGAGTGCTGAGGGATGAGGCGTGAGGGGTTAGGGCTAAGGATTGAGTTCCTGACACACATCCAGGGCTGCATCCAGCAGTCTGGGCGTGGGTCGATGCAGACGCAGGGTGTCTGCGTGGATGACTCTCAGCGAAGATGGATTATAGGCATCGAAGAAGCTCTTGTTATCGATGAGGATGGCATCGGCTTCGAGTGACCATAGATATTCGTTGCTAACAGTTGCCAGTTTGTGACCGGGGATCTGTACCGGATTTGTCATGCCGCACAGTGCCAGCGCACGCGAAACCAGCTCTTCGTCCGTCAGTACCATCAATGGATGTTGCCACAATTGGTGGATGACCCTCATGCTGGAATCACTGCTCTTTCCCAGGGATTTTAGCTTTTCCAGCTGCATGTTGAAGTCGCTGACGCTGCGTCGGGCGTGCTGCTCTGTTCCCAGCAGCTTCCCCAGCGCCAGGATATCCCCGGCGATGGCCTGCAGGGTTTGCGGATCGGATTCGTAGACGCGAATCTGCTGCAGATGCAGCCACTGCAGATCACGCATGCGTGCACCACCACTCCACACCACCACCAGGTCGGGTTGCAGCATAAGGATGCGCTCCCGATCCAGCCCCATGGCGTCACCAACCCTGGGCAGGGTGCTGACAGAAGCGGGGAAGTCGCTGAAATTTGATATCCCCACCAGCCTGTTGCCGCCACCGGCAAAATAGACGAGTTCTGTGGCATGTGGGGAGAGTGTAACGACACGCTGTGCAGGGGCAGACTGCACTTCAGCAGTGGTCAATATCAGCAGCAGGAGCAATAGTATGGGCTTCATGCAAGCAGTTTCAGGTACCCGGACCAGTCAAAAGCCGGCCCGGGATCAGTTTTTCGGCCTGGTGCTATGTCGTTGTGTCCGGCAATGCGTTCACTTGTGATTCCCGGGTAGTACTGCATGAGGGCTTTGCTAACCTGCACCAGAACCAGGTACTGTGCTTCTGTATAGGGGGTTTCGTCTGTGCCCTCCAGTTCGATGCCGATGGAGAAGTCGTTGCAGTTCTGCTGCTCATTGAAGCAGGAGTCTCCGGCATGCCAGGCGCGTTGATCGAATGAAACGTACTGAACCACTTCACCGTCTCGCCGGATCAGGCAATGCGCCGAGACTTTCATGCTTGCTATCTCTTCAAAGTAGGGGTGTGCGGCGGCGTCGAGACAATTGTGAAACAGATCATCGATCCACCGTCCGCCATACTCACCCGGGGGCAGGCTGATGTTATGAATCACCAGCAGGTTGATATCTGCCTCGTCAGGGCGGATATCGAAGTTCGGGGAGGGCGATATGGTGGCTTGCTGCAGCCAGCCGTCGATGATGTCCATCTGTTTTTCTCGTCAGTAGAGTCGTTGTGGCAATTCTCAATATACCAATAGTGCGCCGATATCTTAAAAACTTTTACCACGAGGAATCAACTGGTTAC
>JAYELV010000130.1:0-4125 GCA_034717755.1 Pseudomonadota bacterium
CACTCATGCCCGTCGTTCATCAGACGGCGCACCATGTTGGCCCCCATGCGGCCCAAACCAAGCATACCTATTTGCATGTTATTTCCTGTTTGATGGTTTTTGTTTTATCCACAGATGAACACAGATAAACACGGATGAAAAGATACAATTTATAAATATTCCAGTCTGAGCCGAATGATACAAAGTTAAGCTCAATACTGCCGTCATCCCGGCCTACGCCGGAATGACGAAACAATTGATGTTTTTGATCTGTGTGTATCTGTGTTCATCTGTGGATAAAAATGTCTTTTCAGTTCGTAGGGTGCAATAAGTGGAACGCATTGCACCATTCCATGCGGCGCAATGCGCTGTCGCTTATTGCGCCCTACAGTCAGCATGAAGTATATATTCGTTCCCAAGCTAGAGATTAGGAACCAGCTTCAGTGTTTTATCCGTGTGTATCTGTGTGCATCTGTGGAAAAAAGGTTTTCAGTTCCCCGGTCCACCACTGTGAATCAGCTCGTAGTAGAGCTTTTCGAGTTCCTGTTTGTGCTTGGTCTCTTCATTGGCGAGAAACTCGAACAGGTCGTGAATGGCTCCGGGTTCGGTGGTGTCGGCAAGTTCACGGTACTGCTTCATGGCGGCGTCTTCACGTCCCATGGCATACTGCAATATCGCCTGATCATCGATATTATCACCCAGATCCGGCAGCTGGATATAGTCGGAGAAGCGGCGATCCTCGACCGGCGTCTGAATCTGCTGCTTGACCTGCTCTTCGATCGAGGGATCTTTGGCAAGATTGGTGAACAGGGCAAAGTGCTCCTGCTCCTCGACGGCCAACTCCTCCACCAGCCAGCGCATGTTCTTGCTGACCTTCGGAATCAGATCGGTATAAAACTCGAACGCCTTCTGCTCGAAGCTGGTTGCGACTTCAAGAATCTCAGCGAGGCTCTTTTTTGATTTGATGCGGTCATAGGAGGCGCTGTGGCCTTCTGCGTTTTCACTCATTGTTGCTGCTCCCTTCATTCAGATAACTCTCAATACTGCTGGCGACGCGGTGCCCATCAGCGACAGCATGCACCACATCGGGACCGTGCACCATGTCACCGGCAGACCATAACCATGGTACCGATGTCACGCCATCCTCATCCGCCTGCAGGCGGCCGCGGTTCCACTCCAACTCTTCTGTCAGCGCTTCACCAAACAGCGAGATATCACTCATCTGGCCAATCGACTCGATCACCATCTCACCATGATGCAGCTGCTCATCAGCCTCATCATAACTGGGCGCAAAACGTCCCTCTTTGTCGAAGATAGAGTTTACGCCAAGTGTCGTCAGACCCTCAAGCTTGCCATTTTTATCAATGATGCACTCCTTGGGGCCACGGCTGTCGAGGATCACGATCCCCTCCTCGCGCGCCTCCTTGACCTCTTCCGCATCGGCCAGGAAGTGATCGAAATCTTCCAGTGCGGAGACTGTCACGGCGACTTTTCCATACTGGCTCTTCTGCATGCGCGCCAGGCTGCGCGCGATATCCATCGCCACGTTGCCGCCGCCGATGACCACTACGGATTCAGGCACATCAAATGATTCGCCTGCCGTGATCATACGCAGCAGATCGACAGAGGCCTTCACCTGCTCGTGATCGGAGCCGGGAATACGGGTCGAGCGGCCCTGCTGCAGGCCGATGGCGACCACCACAGCGTCGAATTCCTGCTTCAGTTGCTGCATGGTGATATCGCTGCCGATGCGCACGTTACACTCGATCTTGACGCCGACGGACTTGATGACATCGACATCGGCATCGAGGCGGTCATAGGGGAGGCGATACTCCGGGATGCCGTAGCGCGTCATGCCGCCGGGCTTGTCCAGCGCCTCGTAGACGGTCACGGCATGGCCATTCTTCGCCAGGTCGAAAGCAGTGGTCAGGCCGGCGGGGCCGGAGCCGATAATGGCGATTTTTTTACCGCTGATAAAATCAGCCTTGCCCTCTGCGACAATCTCTTTGACGCGTTCATCGGAGACCGCATCCATGGCATAACGCTTGAGCCAGCGAATAGCGACAGGGTCGCCGCGTCTGCCGATGGAGCAGGCAGTCTCGCAACGATGCGTACAGACGCGTCCGCAGACATGGGAAAAAGGATTGGTGCGATACATCTGGCGCACAGCCTCCTCGGCGTCCCCCTCCCAGATGGCGCGGATATACTCCGGCGCATGCATATTGGTCGGACAGGAGTCGTGGCACATACCGCACTGAACGCAGCGAGACGCCTCGATAATTGCCTGCTGATCAGTGAATCCATCGACAATCTCATCAAAGTTGTCGCTGCGGCTTTCAGGCTCCATCTCGACCATCGGCTGACGCTCGAGATCGACCAGGTCCGCGTCCTCGGTCTTTGACCACCCCTTGGGGAAAAACTTGTTATGCATGCCCTTGGGATCAGGCAGAATGAAATAGCTGTCGAGCTCATCCTCGCGGCAGGTATGCACATACTCCTGCGTCAGCGAGATGGAACTCGTCGGACAGATATCGACGCACAGACCACACCAGCAACAGCGCCCGTAATCGATTGCCGGACGCTCGTTTCTGATGCCCATGACAGGATCATCGGGCAGCCCGGGTATTTTAACCATGGTGATCGCGGCATTGTCACACACCTTCTGACAGGTGCTGCAGCCGATGCAGACATCCCAGTCATTGACATGAAAGCCACGATAGTTATCGGCGGCAATGCGCGGCTCGAAAGGCTCGGTGACAGGCTTGCGTGAAAAGAATCCCAGGCTCTTGAACGGCCCGAGGATACTGCCTTTATCCTTGTACGGTATGTCAGACATCAACGGTCAACCTCGGGTGGGCAGGCATCCAGTGAAAACATAATTTGCGCAACATCTTCAAGGCGTGATCCGACCGCCAGCTTCTCCAGCACCTGCACGGCATGCATGCTGGAGGGACCGCGCACATGCACGCGGTAGGGCTTGTCGCCGCCATTGGAAACCACATAGTAGGCCAGCTCCCCCTTGGATGACTCGACGCGCGTATAGGTCTCGCCGGCAGGAACATTCCATGCCAGCGGATTGGGTATGGGACAACGTACAGCGCCATTGACTGACGGCAGATGCTTGATTATCTGGCGAAGGATACGGATGCTCTGTTTCAACTCGGCGCGGCGCACCAGGTTTCTTGAGAGTGCATCACCACCGGGTTCAGTGACAACATCGAAATCGATCTTGTCATACACCAGGTAGGGATCATCGCGCCGCACATCGAATGCAAGGCCTGTCGCACGCAGATTCGGACCGGTGACTCCCCATTTCAGCGCCTGCTCCTGGGTCATGGCGCCGACGTCGCGCGCACGCTTGATGAAGACCTGGTTTCTGAAAAAGAGGTTGTCGTAGTCCGGCAGGCGGGAATCGAGATAATCGAGCAGAGTGCCGAGCCTGTCGAGAAAACCATCAGGCATATCGCGGCGCACTCCACCGGGGATATTGTAGATGCTGTAGACCCGGCCACCGGTCAACTCCTCGAAACGGTCGAGAATCAGGTCACGGTCGGCAACGCCCCAGAACATCGGCGTGTACATGCCGGTGGTGGCCGCATGCCCTCCAAATGCAAACAGGTGCGCAGCCAGGCGCGACATCTCCAGCTGCATGACGCGCAGCCACTGAGCGCGCTCGGGAACTTCAAGGCCGCACAAATCCTCGATGGCCAGTGAGTAGCACACCTCCATCGGCACCGGATCCGGAACGCAGATACGCGGCACCAGCGCAATATTCTGTATCCACAGGCGTCCCTCCATGAGTTTTTCGAAGCCCCTGTGCAGATAGCCTGCATCTGCCCGGGCCGAGAGCACTTCATCGCCATTGAGTTTGACCCTGAAGGCGTAATTGCCCTCGATGCCGGGGTGATTGGGGCCAAAATTCAGTTCAAACTCGTTGCTCGGCGGCTGCTTGATCGCCTCGTAATTTTCCGGTCGCATCAGCGCACATCCTCCGGCCTGGTGGTAATCCCGCCACCCTCAGCCTCGATATCCTTGAGCCACTGCGGATGGTACTCCTCCCAGTTGAATGTCTGATTGACAAAAGCCTCTGAGTCGAAATCCTTGCGCATTGGCGGCGGACCATTCCACTCGGTGAGAATAAACTTC
>JAYELV010000131.1:0-4118 GCA_034717755.1 Pseudomonadota bacterium
GTCCGCCGTGAGGTGGGCAGCCATACTTCAATGCCGTCAGCAGGAATCCGAATTTGTCCTCTGCCTGCTGTGCATCGATGCCCAATAACTCCAGCACCTGCTGCTGGATCTCCTCCTTGTGGATACGAATTGAACCACCGCCGATCTCGGATCCATTCAGCACCATGTCGTAGGCGCGTGACAAACAGGAACCGGGGTCGCTCTGCAGAGACTCCTGCTGCTCGACCTTGGGGGCGGTAAAGGGGTGATGCAGTGCATTCCAGCGTTGAGCGCCATCATCATACTCAAACATCGGGAAGTCGACGATCCACACAGGTTTCCACTCACCCTGCAACAGGTCACGATCGGCGCCCAGCTTGTCACGCAGTGCACCGAGTGCTTCGTTGACTACTTTCTCCTTGTCGGCGCCAAAAAAGATCAGGTCGCCATCTTCGGCTCCTGTACGCTGCATGATGCCGCTGATGGTCTCATCGGGTAGAAACTTCAGTATCGGCGACTGCAGGCCATCACGTCCATTCGATGCGTCATTGACCTTGATATAGGCCAGTCCCCTCGCCCCGTAGATGCTGACAAACTTGGTGTAACCGTCGATATCCTTGCGTGACAGGGAGTTTCCCTGCGGCAGACGCAAGGCGGCGACGCGACCATTGGGATCATTGGCCGGGCCGGAGAAAACCTTGAACTCGACATCCTGCATCAGGTCACCGACATCGATCAGTTCGAGAGGACAGCGCAGGTCCGGGCGATCATTTCCAAAGCGGCGCATCGACTCGGCATAGCTCATACGCGGGAAAGGATTCGGCAGCTCCACTTTCAGCACATCGGCAAACAGCGTGCGGATCATCTCCTCCATCACGCCCATGATCTGCTCTTCGTCGATAAAGGACATCTCCACATCGACCTGGGTGAATTCAGGCTGGCGATCGGCGCGCAGGTCCTCGTCACGAAAGCAGCGCACGATCTGGTAGTAGCGGTCCATGCCCGACATCATCAGCAGCTGTTTGAAGAGCTGCGGTGACTGCGGCAGGGCAAAAAACTTGCCGTCGTGGGTGCGGCTGGGCACCAGGTAATCGCGTGCGCCTTCGGGAGTGGCGCGTGTCAGCATCGGTGTTTCGATATCCAGGAAACCCTGCTCATCGAGAAAATGACGCAGATGGCGGGTGACTGCAGAGCGCAACATCATGCGCTTTTGCATCTCGTCGCGGCGCAGATCGATATAGCGATAGCGCAGACGCAGGTCTTCACCAATATGGTCCTCATCCATCTGGATCGGTGGAGTCTCGGCATGGTTCAATATTTCAAGCTCTTTGCCGAGAATCTCGATTTCACCTGTCGGCAGATCCGGGTTGACAGTCCCTTCAGGGCGCTCCCTGACCAATCCCTTGATGCGCAGCACGAACTCATTGCGCACATGCTCGGCTGTCGCAAAGACATCCTCGATATCGGGGTCATAGACGATCTGCACCAGACCCTCGCGGTCACGCAGGTCGATAAAAATTACCCCGCCATGGTCGCGCCGCCGATGAACCCATCCACAGAGTTCTACAGTCTGGCCGATATGCCCGGCATTTAGTTGTCCACAATAGTGAGTACGCATTAAATTCTGTTCCGCAAAAACAAAAAAAATCTCTCAGGATCCCAGGAGCCTGTCATTGCGAGCGAAGCGAAGCAATCTCAGGAAGATTGCCACGTCGCTGAGGCTCCTCGCAATGACAATGTATTACAAACAGTAGAGGGAATTCAGTTACAAGCGCATTTACTGGCAGCACAGGCGTGGCTGGATTTTTTGGCAGGAGATTTATCTGCATCAGAACTGGATTCAGAGCCGGAATCAGCCACATTTTTCTTTTTTCCGTCTTTAAAATCTGTCTCGTACCAGCCACCGCCCTTGAGACGGAATCCCGGCGCCGAGAGCATTTTTTTTAATGCTGGTTTACCACAGGCGGGACACTCGGTCAGCGCTTCATCGCTGATTTTCTGCATCGCCTCCATTTCGTGGCCGCACTCTTCACAACTGTATTCATAAATTGGCATCGTGTTTACTCCTCCTCCCGACACAATAAAGTGCGGGATTTTACCACAAGTTCCAGATAATCAGTTGTTTGATTGCAAGCTAATAACTGCTCAAAAAGTCCGTGTGAATACCGTCATTGCGAGGAGCCGGAGGCGACGCGGCAATGACATCTGTTCTGTATTCAGCTGTCAGGTCGAACTCAGGTCAACCGCGATACGCTTGCAATCGATGTGACGGGCAAATACTGCATCGTCAGGAAACTCCTGCGCAATAATCCAGATTTGCGGCAGATGCTCCAGCGTCTCCATCGACTGCAGCGAATGGCTGGTGCGCTCGTGGTCAAAGAATGCGAAGGGCTCATCCAGAAACAGAAACTGATCGCCTTTGAGAACATCATCAGCGAGCGCCTGCGACATGCTGAGTCTGACAGCCAGCAATACCTGTCGCTGGGTTCCGCTGGAGACCTCGTCGAATTCCATGAAATCGCCCTTCTTGGATGAGAACAGCTGTACATCCAGATCATCATCCAGCTTGATATGCTGGTATTGCCCCCGGGTTAGATCGGGCAGAATGGTGCCCGCACCGTCACGCAGTTCACGATTGAAGGTTTTGGCAACACGCTCGATAGCGCCATCCAGCAGTTGTGTCGCCAGCGCCCGTACCTTGATCTGCTTGCTGTGATCTGCAACGGTATGCTGAAAGCTCTCCTGCTGATGCTGCAAGCCTGTGGCGCGCCGGACACGGTCGCGTTCCACGTCGATCTCCTTATCCAACTCCTTGAGTTTCTCCTCCTGAAGATTGATCACCTGGTTGAGCCAGGTGGCCTCCCGATTGGCGCCGGCCTGCACATCCTGGTCACTGGCCTGGTGCTGTTTCAGCCACGTCAGCAGTGTTGCTGTCTGTGCGGCATCGATCTGCGTTTCAACAGCGTCATCATTGAGCCCCATCATATTGAGGTCTTCGCCACTGTTGCGCCGCTCGACGCTTTTCTCAAACAGCTGATGGTAGTCGCCGCTTCCCGACTCCAGTTGCCGCACCCTGGAAGCCGCCGAGGAGCCGCTTTTCCATAACAGCAGGGCCATCAGACCAAAGGCGCCGGCCAGATAAACCAGCAGGGGAAGAAAGGCATCACTCCAAAAGGGAATTTTCGCCAGCAGATCATGCACAACCACGGAGGAGGCGCGCTCTGGAACCAGCGTGATCATCAACCAGATTGTGGCCAGAAGCGCCCCGGAAAACAACAGCAGCATCTCGTATAAGCGCGATTTCCCTTGCCTGGATTTTGCCTCCTGGAATGCACTCAGCGTTTCCAGGTAGGCTCCGGTTTTCTGCTGTAACTCTTCTCCACGCTGCTCACAGGCATCACAGGCAGTATCGATGGATGCGCGTTGCTCCTCCATCTCCTGCAGATAATTCGGTATGACGCCCAGGTCCACCAGCTCCTCCTGCAGATGAATATGCTGCGAATCGGCATTGACCATCCCTTTTCGGAAATTCCCGATTTCCCGCTCAAACTCATCGCGCGCTTGTTCCAGACTGAGAATACCGGCCATGCTCTTGATTGCGTCGCTGTGTGGATGGGGGGTCGTCAGTTCACGCTGGGCAAGGTAAAAAGATTCGATATATTCATCATATTTGATGCCAAGAATCTGCTGCAACTGCAACTTGACGGCATCCGCCCCCTTGGTGATATGTTCATCTTCGCCAACGCGCGACAACCTGGCGCTATGGTTGCCATCTGAATCAAGATGGCGTGTAATTTCATACTCCTTGCCATCCGCAGCCACAAAGCGCAGCATCACCAGGCAGCGGTTTTCTCCCCAGCGAATCACTTTCTGGCGGTTTTTCTCATTCAGAGACCAGGTGCGGCCAAACAGCGCAAAACAGATGGTTTCACCAATGCTGCTTTTTCCGGATTCATTGGGACCGCTGATGCCGATCACGCCCTGTTGCGGCATATCCTCCAGCAGCAGGGTTCCATATTTAAGGACATTTTTTGCATACAGACGGGTAATGATCATGCGCGCTCTCCCCCCTCGAGCAATGGTATCAGCTGACGCACGGAAAGCTTAACCGCCTCGTCATAGAGTTCCACATCAAACTG
>JAYELV010000132.1:0-4104 GCA_034717755.1 Pseudomonadota bacterium
AACTTCTCAATAACTCCATGCATTGAATACATTCTGTATAAACAGATGTCATTGCGAGGGAGCCTAAGCGACTGCGGCAATCTATAAACCAGATTGCCGCGTCGCTTTCAGCTCCTCGCAATGACAGGCTCAATCAATGCACGGACTTATTGAGAAGTTACCAGGATTTTTTGTAACCAGTTGATTCTTCGTGCTCTTCGTGGGCTTGGTGGTAAAAGTCTTTTAAGATCTCGACTCTTAAACTGGTACATTGAGAATTGCTATTCGAGATGACAAAACCTGTTATCGGCATGGAAATCGCAGTTGGGAACTAACTTCTCTTATTTTTGTCTAAAATAAAATTGCAGTAAATAATTGACATCATATGAATATCAAGACATTGATGAAAGCTTTCAACAATGGTTGGCGCGTATATCTCCCGCTGCTGGCGGTGGTTCTATTGATCGGGGGTTGTGCAGACAGCTACCACACCAGTGAGGTAGCTCCTCCTGATACGATCGCAAAAGCAGAAATCAAGGATCTGTTTGAACTGACGGGTATCGGTAAAAAACGCACCATGATGGTGACCGCATCCGCCTATAATTCACTGCGCGGTCAAACATCCGGAAACCCGACGATAGCCGCATGGGGGGACAAATTGCGCCCGGGTATGAAGTCAATTGCCGTGTCGAGAGATTTGCAAAAAATGGGGTTGGGACACAGGGCTGAAGTCAAAATAAAGGGTCTGCCGGGAACCTACATGGTGCTTGACAGGATGCATCATCGCTGGCGTAAAAAAATCGATATCTATATGGGAACAGACCGCTCAAAGGCGATGCAGTGGGGCAAGCGCAAAGTCGAGATCACCTGGTTTGAAAAGCAGAATGTTGCTGATAATGTAGAGCGAACTGCTCCTGAAAGCTGATCGGTATTAGATCAAAAACATAAAAATCACAGTAAGGAGAGGACATGGGAACAATGGCTACAGTAGTTGTTGTCATTCTGGTGATCATCGCGGCAGCGGTACTCTATATCATCAGTATCTACAACAACCTTGTGACGCTGAAAAATCGTTACAAGAATGCATTTGCTCAGATCGAAGTGCAACTGAAGCGTCGTTATGATCTGATTCCCAATCTCATTGAAACCGCCAAATCGTATATGAAGTACGAGCAGGAGACCCTGGAGGCGGTTGTCAATGCGAGAAATACCGCTGCACAAAGTCTAAAAAAAGCCGCTGCAGATCCTGCTGATGCGGATGCCATGAAATCACTGGCAGGCGCCGAACAGCAGCTTAGCGGCGCTATTGGCAAACTCAATGTCGTCATGGAAGCCTATCCCGACCTCAAAGCCAGCACCAACATGATGCAGTTGAGCGAAGAGCTTACCAGCACCGAGAACAAGGTCTCTTTTGCCCGCCAGTTGTTCAATGACCAGGTCATGGCCTATAACACCTTCAGGCAATCTTTTCCTCCCATGCTGTTCGCAGCAACCTTTGGTCATCCGAATGATGCAACCCTGCTGGAATTCGATGACAGCGACGTGATACAGGCTGCGCCTAAAGTCTCTTTCTGATCCCCACAGGCCCGCACGATGGACTTCTTCAGCGCCCAGGAGGCAGCGCGCAAACAAACCACGTTGATGATCTCGCTGTTTGCACTTGCAGTGCTGCTGCTGATCGTGTTGACGAATCTGTTTCTGATGTCTGCCATGGCGATTGCCGGTGGGGAGTCGGATCCCGCGCATCTCTCCGCTACAGATGCTTTTCTACGGCAGTTCAGCTGGTTGCGTTTTTTTGTGATCGGCGGCGCGGTTGTCACCGTTATCCTGCTGGGTAGTCTGTTCCGCTCCTGGACCATGGGCAGGGGCGGAAAAGCTGTCGCCGAGATGATGGGTGGCGCGCTGGTGAGCCAGAACAGTACGGACCCCGATCATCGCAGACTCCTGAATGTCGTCGAGGAGATTGCCATCGCCTCAGGCACGCAACTTCCGCTGGTTTATGTGATGCAGCAGGAGCCGGCGATCAACGCATTTGCCGCTGGTATCACCAGTGGTGATGCAGCGATCGTGGTTACCCGCGGTTGCCTCCAGCAGTTGAGCCGAAGTGAGTTGCAGGGGATCATCGCGCATGAGTTCAGCCATATCCTCAATGGGGATATGCGCCTCAACATGCGCCTTATCGGCGTCCTTTTCGGTATCCTGATGCTGGGTCTGATTGGTCGTTTTTTGATCCGCATGTCGGGCAGTTCAGGCTCATCCTCTAAACGCGGTAATGGCATACCATTGATCGCACTGGGCGCAGGCCTCTTTGTCCTGGGTTATGCAGGAACCTTTATTGGTAATCTCATCAAGGCTTCTGTCAGCCGCCAGAGGGAGTATCTTGCCGATGCCTCGGCAGTACAGTTTACGCGTGATCCCGAAGGGATTGGCGGAGCACTGATACGCATCGGAGCTATGCACAATGGCTCTCTGTTAAGGAATGCAGATGCCGCGGAATTCAGCCATACATTTTTCAGTGAAGGTGTGCGCAACAGCTTTCTCTCACTGCTCGCCACGCACCCTCCGCTGAAGCAGCGCATAGCACGCATTCTGCCCGCCTGGGACGGGGAATTCAGAGTCGATGATTTGACCTTGCCAGGATCTTCACAACAAAACACCGGGAAGCCATCCGGCAGCGATATGCATAGAGTGCGCATGGCTACTGCGACCACTCTCCTGCTGGATCTATTTCAGCGCATCGAGAACAATCCACGCCCGGACGCAGAGACAATCGCTTATGCGGCGGATGTGGTCAGTAGTATCCCTCAAGCGATCATTCAGCAAAGTCGCGACCCCTATGGTGCGCGAGCGATCCTGTTTGCGTTGCTGCTCGATGCAGATGAGGAGACAGCAGCACGGCAGATCAGCGCATTGCGGCAGCAATCAGGCAATGGCGTAGTCCGACTGACACGGCAGCTGTTACCCGTGATACAACGATTGCCGCCACAGCAGCGCCTTGCAGTGATTGAAATGGCGGTACCTGCACTGCGTGAGCTCTCAAGCAGGCAGTTTCTGACGTTCAAGTGGAATATCGATGCCCTTATCCGTTTTGATGCAGATGTCACCCTGTTTGAATGGACCTTGCAAAAAATAGTTATGTGCAGTCTTGAAGCCGACCATTCGAGAGGCGCTTTGCCGAGTGACAAGACATATCTGCTTGCACAGATGCTGCCTGAGTGTGCAGTGCTGTTCGCTGTTATTGCACGCTCAGCCCGACACAGTGATGGCGTGACCAACAAGGCGTTCCTTGCAGCTGCAACGGAGCTGAATGAACAACAGCTACAGCTGCCGGCAAGCCATGTAGCGACACTCGAAGCATTAGAGGCTGCGCTGGATAAGCTGGCGCAGCTCAGGCCACTGCATAAGCAGCGTCTGCTCAAAGCCTGTGCCGTCTGCGTGGCTGATGATGGCAGGGTGGCAGCCGAAGAGATGGAACTGCTGCGCGCTATCTCCCTGTTGCTGAATTGCCCTATACCTCTAATCGGTTGATACGACCGCTCATCTATACTTTTTGCTGGAGAAATCGATGCGTTTATCTATTATGCCTATCATGCTTTTATTGCTGTTTGCTGCTGCTCCCTCCTGGAGTCAGAACGCCTCCCTCTATGGTTATGGCGTTCGCAGCTGTGATGACCTTGTCGCCTCGGCCAAACAGTGGGAGTCGGAGAAGGAGGATGCCGGGGCTTTGGCCTATGTGCAGTTAAGGGAGTGGATGTCCGGGTTCATTTCGGGGCTGTCGCTGGCGCTGGGAAATGATGTCACCCGTGGAGCTGGGGTTGAGGGAATGATACGACAAGTCGTCAGGCAGTGTACCGATCACCGTCAGAGTGATGTCTTTACGACGACGATGGAACTTATCAGGAAGCGGGGCGGGCTGGAGTAAAAAGTTTGCGGTCATCAGTTTGCAATAACTGCATACTGATGACTGCCAACTTGTTGTTAAGCCACGCTGCCAAATGAGGGGTCTATGCTGCCTGCGGGAACATTCAGGCCGGCAAGCTTGCAGCCCATGGCGACAGGTCCGCCTGGAATAATCTCATAAAGATATTTGACGCCACCCTGGGCATAAAATTTTTCATCCAGAGC
>JAYELV010000133.1:0-12369 GCA_034717755.1 Pseudomonadota bacterium
GGTTAGGTTTTAGGTTTTAGGTCAATAGCCTGTGCACTTAAAACGTAATTTCTCAATAAGCCCGTGCATTGATTGAGCCTGTGCAGGGTTGGGGCCAGCATTTCAGGGACGCGTGAATACATCCCTGTAAGCTCTGGATAAAACATCCCTGTTTTATACAGCCCTGAAACGCAAACCCCAACCCTGCCTCCTGCACGGGGTTATTGAGATGTTACCTTAAAACCTAAAACCTAAAACCTAAAACTTCCCTTCGTTTGTTACGCCTTGCGGGACATGCCCTGTGGGAACATGTTTGCTGGCCGATTCACAATGGCGGCTCTGATCGTCAAAGAAGATGTCGGCCTTGAAGGCCTTCAGGAATGTGCCCTTCTCCATACCACCGAGAAACAGCGCTTCATCGATGCGGATATCCCATGAGCGCAGGGTGCGGATAACGCGTTCGTGCGCAGGCGCCGAACGTGCAGTCATCAGGGCTGTTCGAATTAGCGGTTCTTCCGCCGGCATGGCGGATTGTATTTGATGCAGTACGGATAAGAATCGTTTAAACGGCCCACCCGGAAGCGGTTTTTTTGCCGCCTGTTTTTCACTTGCAATAAAGGCCTCGAGCCCCTGTTCCTGGTAGACCCTTTCAGCCTCGTCGGAAAAAATCACAGCATCTCCATCAAAGGCGATGCGTAACTCCTCCGCGTCACTCCCATCATGATATAAAGCGCTGTCAGATACCGGAAGAATGGTTGCAGCAGCCATGCCGGACTGCAGCGCATGCTGCACGTCCGCAGCATCTGCCGAAAGAAAAAGATGCGCACCCAGCGCACGCGCATAGGAGAAGGGAGTTCTGCCGCTGGTAAAAGCCGCACGGGTAATATCAAGCTGATAATGCTCGATGGAGTTGAACACCCTGAGACCGGTATCTGCACTGTTGCGTGACAACAGTACGATCTCAACCTCGGCTTTACCATCGAGTCTGGCATTCAGAGAAAGCAGCTTTCTTACCAGCGAGTAAGCGACTCCCTGCGGCAACACTTCATCTTCATGAGAAATCTGGTACTGGCAGTAGGCCTCGATACCTTGCTGCTGATAGACACTGTGAGATGCATCCAGGTCAAACAGCGCCCTCGAAGAGATCGCAACGACTAAACGCTGATTGGGGATTTTTTTACGCAATTACCAGGGAGTGAACATGTCAACGGGGTTTGAGAATCGGTCAATATTATGGTTCATATTTTGCATGCTATAGTCCATACGCCCCATATTATCGCCCATATAGTAGGTCGTTTCGCTGATCGATTGCACCGACCGATCCAGTGTGGACATGCTGCCATTCATCTCATTGAGGCTGGTCAACATCGGCTTCAGGACCACTACTGTATCATCAATGGAGTCCATGGTGACAGCCATAGTACGCACATTTGCCGTCATCTCACCCAGATTCGCCGCCATACTCTGCATATCACCGGTCAGAATAGTCATATTTGAATCGATGCTGACAGCCATGAAGTGAACGTCCTTGGCAAGATTGAAGATCAGGTAGAATCCGTAAGCTGCGAGGATTACAAATGCAAACAGCGATGGATAGACAATCAGCTCCCACCTGTGTATCTCCTTGTGGATCTCCTTATCGAGTTTTTTGAGGTCCTGCTCGTTGCTATGAACCTCCTCATCGAGCTTTTTTATTTCTTTTTCTGCAGTCACGCTGACGAACCTTATAGTATTATTGAATATTCTAATATACTACTTCAGCCAGGGAGATATGTCAATGCTGCGGGTAACAAGAAGTTGGCAGTCGTCAGTAGGCAGTTTGCAGTGAAAATATGGGATATTCGCTTCGCTCGCCCTTCGGGCCGCCTTGTAGGCACTCAAAGTACAAACTTTAGTCCGGCTAAAAGCACGCCTGAATGAAGAGTTTTTGCGGAGGCGCTTTCTTTTCTTCTTTTGCTATCAACTGCAAACTGAAGACTGCAAACTCTCTTTTGACTGCCGACTGCAAACTGATGACTGCGTACTTTCTTTTTAGCTGCAAACTTTTTTTATCGGATTAGATGCGGATAAAGCTCTGCAGCCAGCGCATTGAATTCACGCACACCCGGATCACGTGGATCCAGTTCCATTGCAGCCAGACCCTCACTGAATGAGTGCAGAAAAACAGGACGCTGCGACAGACGCGGCAACAGAAAGCGCGCACCGGGAAGACTGACCAGCGCTGCAGCCGTCTCGTAGGATTCATTTGCTGCAGACTGCATATCGACACGGTTGATAAATGTGCACACCTCTGGCGAACTTTTGCGCTTCGCGACTATCGAGCTGACAAAGCGGATAAAACGCTGTGTCGACCACACATCAGCCTGGCTTGGTGGAACAGGTATAACAATTTTATCTGCGATCATCAGAGCGCGTTTCAGAGAGTCCATGTCAGCCGTACCAACATCGATGACAACTTCATCATAGGTGCTGAAATCGACGCCTTCCGCCATCGCTCTGCGGCCGCGAACGTGAACCTGGGGCTGATAGCCCTCCTCGGCGCGAACGTCTGCCACATCAGTCAGTGTCGCCTGCGGATCAAGATCCATCGCCAGCACTTTCTGTCCTGCCAAAGACAACCATACTGCAAGATTGAAGGTGACTGTACTCTTCCCCGAACCGCCTTTTAGACTACCAATAACTGTGATCATTGCTTATTTATACCTTGTTTTTTCATGATGTTATCCTACCAGGGTGGATAACCGAGAGTTTCCGGAGATGGGTAGAGATATCCGCCTGGAGGCGGTGATGGAGAGTTATACCCCCCCGGAGAAAGTTTCCGGGTGCTGTACGGACTGTATCCTGATGGAGATGAGTTGCGCTTCTGTGGCCGCTCTTCTATCGCTGGACATGCCTGTGCATCCTGGCGAATATCCTCCTCACCCCAGGGGGTCCTTCTATCTCTATTTCTAAGCGGACGAAACACATAACCCTGATCATTGCCAGCCCGGCCACCAATACTCCTGCCTGCAGGAGCCTGGGTTCCGGAACGGGCATCACGGGGGCGAAATTTATGCTTTGAGTCTGATGCATCAGCAGAGCTTACGGCAGAGCCGCTGTTACGAAACTGGTACAACTTACCCTCATACTCAATTTTTGATCCCGCCATCACAGTAGCGTTGAACAGTACTAGCAACAGGACTCCTGTAGCGGTAACTGCATCATAGTTCATTAAGGCCTCAGTTCAAGCCGTCTTCAGAATCAGTCGAAGTATCACGCAGGCGAATACCACGGCGTCTGCGTCCGGGCTTGCTCGACTTGCCGCTCTCTTTGTGCTTGTCACTCTGACTTCCCGCTTGCCCGGACGAGACAGCTTTTGAGTGCCTGATTGGCGCCGATATGATATCCAGATCATCTACCGAGGCCTGACTCGTTTGCAGAATATCATCCGCTGCCGGGGCAGGCGTAACCCGCTTGGCAACTGTTTCTGCTGCCGGTTTTTCAACAACCGCTTGTGTATCAGTAACGCTTTGAGTCGTTTCAGCTGCTGTTGCCGCAGGAGTCTCAGGCGTAACCTTTGGAGCAACTGCAGGCGGAGCCTGTTCACGGGCTGCTGGTTGTACCGGCTTTGCAGCTGGAGTGACGGCCGCGGGTTTTTCAGCAGGCGCCGATGGCTTTACCTGCGGCGCAGGTTGTTGCTCGGTACGCGCTTGCGGTGGCTCAGACTGCGGTTCAGTACGCGCTTGAGGAGGCGCTTGAGGAGGCGCAGGTTTCGGCTCGACCGCCGGTTCAGGTTTCGCCAGCCTGTTGCGGATAAAACCGATGACGGCGCCGATTGCGCCGACGATTGCCAACACCACGGTCATTAATACCGACCACACTGCGATGAGACGATCACCGAATGTTTTTCCGGATGATGGCTCTGCAGGCGCTCCGCCACCGCCATTCCCCCCGGATCCCAGAAACTCGCTTCCCCCCAGTGGCTCATCCACGCCAGCGACATCATACAGCGCCTTGCGCGCCTTGACTGTGCCCAACGGGATAACGACCAGGGTGAGGATGGTGGAGACCAGTACTCCAGCGCCGAGAGAGATCGCCATGCCCTGAAAAATCAGATCGTCAAGAATCACACTGGCGCTGGCAACCAGCGCAAAGGCAGTAATCAGGATAGGCCGTGTCCTGGTTTTACAGGCCATGATGACAGCCTCTTCCAGATGTGTTCCCAACCTCACCTGGTGAATCGTGTAGTCCATCAGCAGGATAGAGTTGCGCACAATGATGCCGGCAAGTGCAATCCAGCCAATCATCGATGTTGCTGTAAACTCAGCATCCAACAGTGCATGTGCAGGAATGATCCCCAGCAGTGTCAGCGGGATGGGTGACATAATAACGGCGGGAATACGAAAATTGCTAAATTCCATCACCAGCAGAAAATAGATCAGCCCCAGCGCCACAACGAATGCACCGCCCATGTCGCGGAAGGTTTCGTATGTGACAGTCCACTCACCCGTCCATTCGAATGCCGAGCGGTTGTCATTTGCCGGCGGCCCCATCCATTCAATATTGTGATCACCAGTAAAGCCCGCAGTCAGATGGACGCCATCCGGAGCCAGATAGTTGTCCTCGTTTAGCAAATCCTGAACCTGCAACTGTCCATAGACCGGAGATGCCAGCTCACCACCCACATCAGCAACAACATATTCGACAGCACGCAGGTTTTTATGATAGATGATGTCATCTTCCAGCTGTTTGACAAAGCGGCCCAGATCACGCAGCGGTACGCTCTCCCCGCTTGGGGTCGTTATCGGCAGATCGCCAAGACGCGACACCTGCGAGCGCTCGGCGAACGGCAGTTGCAAAATAATGTTCACAGGTTCATGGCCTGCCAGCGCCTTGATATCGCCAATCTTGTGACTGCCCAGCGCCATTGCAAGATTCTGGTTGATCGTCTGCGAGGTGATACCCATGCGCGATGCCTTCTCCTTGTTGATCTCAAAGCGCCAGTAATCAAGCGGCTCCTGCATGTAGTTATCGGCATCACGCAAACTCTCGGCTTTTTTGAAATATCCGGTGAGGTCTTCTGCAGCCTTGTGGCGAACCGCCGCGTTCGGCCCATAAACTTCGGCTACGACAGACTGCAATACGGGCGGGCCGGGGGGCATTTCAACAATGGAGAGTTTTCCATCTCTGCCCTCCATCATCTTGTTGAGATCCTTTCTGGCCTGCACGGCTATCTGGTGACTGGTGCGCATGCCACGCTTGTGACGCTGGGCCTTGTCCAGCATCTGCACCTGGATCATGGCCTGCCAGGGCATCTGGCGCAGATAGTAGTGACGCACCATGCCGTTGAAATCAAACGGACGCGCTGTTCCGACATAGGTCTGTATTGCAGTCACTTCGGGGATCTGACGCAATTTCTCCGCCAGCATGGATGCCACATTGGCCGTGTCAGGAAGCGCTGTGCCATCCGGCATATCCAGAACGACAGAGAACTCCGGCTTGTTGTCCAGCGGCATCATCTTGACCGCAACCGACTTGGTGTAGAACATGGCGCATGCCAGCGCCATCAATCCCCATAGCACCAGGTTGAACAGTTTGCGCTTGGCGGGAGTGCGGATCATCGGCCCGAGGATACGCACATACAGCCCCTCGAGTTTTTCAGATTCACGATGCTCGCGTTTCTCTGCGGTATCGAGATATTTCAGCGAAGGCAGGAAAATTTTCATTTTCGCCAGCCACGGGACAAAAGCAAATGCGGCAAACAGGGAGATTGCCATGGCAATGGATCCCATCTTGGGAATGGGAGCCATGTAGGGGCCCATCATGCCGCTGACGAACCCCATTGGAGCCAGTGCGGCTATGACCGTAAAAGTCGCCAGAATCGTCGGGTTTCCAACCTCGCGCACGGCATCGACAGCGATAGCGGAGGTGGTTTGACCCTTCTCAAGCCAGCGGCGATAGATGTTTTCGATGACGACGATGGCGTCATCCACAAGTATGCCAATGGAGAAAATCAGCGCAAACAGACTCACCCTGTCGATGGTCATCCCCATCAGCCAGCCAAAGAAGATCGTCATCAGCAACACAACCGGGATGACCAGGGTTACCACGATGGCCGGTTTAAAGGCGCGAAAAGCCAGTAATACCAGGATAAAAACAAATGCTGTCGCCTTGAAGAGTTTCATCATCAAAGCATTGACTTTCTCGCGCGCCGATTCACCATAGTTCCTGGTGACAAAAATCCCAACGTTGGAGGGAATAACAAAGTCCTTTAACTCCTCGACCCTGCTGAGAATCGCATCCGCAACCACGACGCCGTTTGAGCCCTCTTTTTTAGCAATGGCGATGGTGACAGCCGCAGCACCGTCAACACGGGTCGTCACACCTTCATCATCCGTTGGAAACTCCGGGCCGGAGCTGAAGGTCACCAGGCTCGAGGCATCTTCAGGCCCCCTGATGACACGCGCCACATCGCGTACATAGACCGAAGAGCCGTTAAACGTGCCGACAACGATATTGCCGATATCCCTGTCATTTTTAAGAAAGGAGCCACTGACAACCACCAGGCTGCGACCACCGCTCTCGACCGGACCAACCGGCATCTCGGTATTCGATGCCTGAATCGCCTGTGCAACCTGGCCAAGGCTGATACCGTAGCCCGAAAGTATCTCCGGCAGGACTTCAACCTTGACGACCTCTTTGCGGCCGCCAATAATAAAAGCCTTACTGGTATTCGTGATCTCATTCAGCCGCTGCATCACATCCTGGGAGAGCATGCGCAGCTGGCTATCATCAACATCCGGGCGGCCATCCTTGTTGAGGTCTTTCGACCACATCGTCAGCGTGACTGCCGGTACATCATCGATACCAATTGCCTTGACGATGGGCGCCATCACACCCGGTGGAATCTTATCCTTGTTGGAGTCGATCTTATCGTTGACCTTGACCAGTGATGGCCCCATCTCCTCACCAACCTTGAACTGGATGGTCACCATGCCCATGCCCCGCTGCGACATGGAGTAGACATGCTTGATGCCGGGAATTTCGCTCATGATGCGTTCGAGCGGCTGAATGGCAAGACTCGACACCTTGTCCGCCGATGCGCCGGGGAACGGCACCATCAGGTCGATCATGGGAACCGAGATCTGTGGATCTTCCTGACGCGGGATCAGCAGGTATCCCATCAGCCCCATCAATAACATGGCCATATAGAGCAATGGCGACAACGGGGAGTTGATAAAGAACCTGGCGGTGTTCCCCGCCAGGCCGAGATTTGCTTCGTTTAACTCTTCGGGATCGCTGGCATTTTTTTCGCTCATGCGATATCTATCCTCTTTAACTTGCATTCCCTGGACTCCAACTGACTGAAGCGGGAATTTGTTCTTATAGATCCTGATCGATGGGCGATCAGGGGCTGGACTATCATGAGTTCAGGATTGCCAGGCTCCTTTTAACGCACCTTGGCATTGCGCATCACTTCATCACCGACCTGGAGACCTGAGAGTATGGTGACATAGGTGTCATCCAGATGCTCGCCAATGCGCACCAGCCGCAGATGACCGCGTCCATCGGCGCCTCTGACAAATACGCCCGGCAGGCTGCCGCTGAAACGCACTGCAGTCAACGGGATCTTGACCAGGGCACTCTGAGGTGAGGAAATGTCAGGCACCTTGACCTTTACATAGGCGCCGGGGCGTGACACCCCCTGAGGTAAATCGAATTTGACTTTGACGGTATGGCGAACGATATCAGCCATCGGGAAAACCTGTGAGACCCGCACGGGAACAACCTTGTCACCTACCTCGAGCACTGCCTGCAGCATATCACCCTCCCTGATTCCGGGTGCAATGCGTGAAGGAACATCGACCATAACCTGCAGATATTCCACATCGGCATAGGTCAGCAGAGGCTGACCGGGTTGCATGGTGTCACCGACCTCTACAAATTTTTTGGTGATGACGCCGTCAAAGGGCGCCTGACTCTTGGCATCGCGGAACTTGGTATCGAGTTCGTGCAGCTGCGCCTGGACCTGGTAGATAGCATTTTGCGCCTGCTGGATCGCCGTGGTCGATGAGAAGAGGTCAGCATGCCTCTCTGCATCCGTATCCCTGTTATCGACCATCTCCTCCATCTGTCGTGAAAACATGGAATCAAACAGATTCGGCATTCCCATGCCGCCCATGGCCTGCTTGGAACGCGGTGACCAGAGTTCGCGATTATATTGAACCCGTGCATTCTGCAATGCCGACTGCGCCGATGCCATCTGCGCCAGGGCTGCATTGCGCTGCGCTACAAGAGTTGAATCATCAAGAGTGACCAGCACATCATCCGTCCTGAAGTGATCGCCTTCGATACCGGCGATGGATTTTACGCGGCCCGGCAACTGTGCTGCCAGCGTCACCTCTTTATAAGGTATGACTGAGCCACCGAGCGAGATAACGACAGAGCTCCCGGATGACTCCACTCTATACCATTCGGATTCACCGGAATGCGTATCTTCAACTGCCGCAAATGCCGCCCCGCTGAAAAGAGCAATTGTCGCAAATAAAACAGTTATCTTGTTTGGCATTAGCACTACCCCGAATGACTATAGAAAAAACAAATGGATAATAATTCCCGTCAATATTTGCGAGAATAGATGAGACATCGGGCGGCCCTGCGACTGCCCGATGTGATTCTCAATAACGATTCAATTCAATAGCGATGATCTAAACACGCGCCATGACAGAAAAGCTCTTGATAAATGGCTTCGCCATACGCGGATCTTTCAGCATGCTACCGTAATCGCCGACGACGAACTTCATTTTACCGGAAGTAAAAGCCACTCCCAGTCCCATCATTCCGGGGGGCTTGCTGATCCACTTCTGCCACTGTGCATCACTGGCGCGAATATCCCAATTCAACTCCTCACCGTTATAGGCGCCGGCAGAGACAGCCTTGCCATTCTCGACAACCAGTACGCCGCGCGGCTGGCCATCCTCGGGTACGCCGTAACCGATGACGCTGTTAAAACTAATCTCGGCCAGCGCATCAGAGAGCGTACTCTCAGCATTCCACTGCTCCATAAAACCTTTCATCCACTCATCAGAAAACAATGCAGACATCTAATTTTTTCTCCAAAAATATGGTGATAATACAAAAAATACTGTGGTCTTGGTTAGTCGTTGTCCAAAAATAACTTCCCGATCCTGTTTGCCCTGTCGTCCGTCTTCTGCGTGGCCTACATGGATGTAGGTCAGGGGCGTGAGCAGGAGCGGAAGCTTTCCAGCAAGAGTTACATAACGCTGCTATGCGCCCCTTGCTGCGCCTTGAAGACGAACAACATTGCTGCACGATATCGGTAAGTTATTTATGGACAACTCCTTAGCAGGATAAATCAGGCATTTCACGATCATGTTTTCAGAACATTAGCTCTTGTTGAACAGCAGTAATATGCCAGCCCCTCAATCACCTGGATTATCCTGACAATTCAATGCAATACACATCAATCATAATCCTCCGGGGAGTTTCAATGCAATGCATGCTCGCCACAGATGCCGTAGTATCCCCCATTCAGAGGCGATTCGCAACAAATTATCATATATCAATCTTACCGTTACAGATGCAAGTCACAGCCGCCACTCAATACCAAGGGATTACCCTTGCAAGTGTCTCCAATAGCATACAAATGACCGGATATTATTTAATAATTTGCTTTAATAATATATTATTATTTATTGTTTTTATTGTATAATTTTTATACGCGTATCCATTATGCAATATCTGTGTACAATGCCATATAAATAGCAGACACAAAAGCAATTCTGCAAACCGCCATACCATTATTTCCGGAGGAGAGAGATGACACAACAGATAACCCCGATAAACCATCGCCTGGATCAACTTGAACAGCACCTGGCAACCGAAAATCCGGTGCTGCTGGAGACCATCAAGGGTTTTCGCCAACTCGACAAAGTCGGCCACAAACTGGGGTTACTCTCCGCCAGTGACTCATTTGCAACACAAATTACCTGGTGGCCGCTTATCTCGGTGCTGGGAACATTTTCCGCCGGAAAATCAACCTTCATCAATCACTTCATCGGTCATAATTTACAACGCAGCGGCAATCAGGCTGTTGACGACATGTTTACCGTCATCTGCTACAGCCAGGAAACCGCGGCTCACGCACTACCCGGAGTCGCCCTCGACTCCGATCCGCGCTTTCCCTTTTATCGCATCAGTGATGATATCGAAGAGGCCGCCAGCGGCGAAGGCGCCCGCGTCGATGCGTATCTGCAACTAAAAACCACGCCCAGCGACAATCTGCGTGGAAAAATTCTTATTGACTCTCCGGGTTTCGATGCGGATGCACAACGCACCGCAACACTGCGGATAACTGATCACATCATGGATCTCTCGGATCTGGTGCTGGTCTTTTTTGATGCGCGCCATCCTGAACCCGGAGCCATGCGCGATACCCTGGATCACCTTGTCAGCAGCACCATCAAGCGTGCGGATTCAGGAAAGTTTCTCTACATCCTGAACCAGATGGATACTGCCGCACGTGAAGACAATACCGAAGAGATCGTCGCAGCATGGCAGCGCGCACTGGGTGAGCGCGGACTCACTGCAGGGCGTTTCTACACCATCTACAACCCGGATGCAGCCACTCCGATAGAAGATGACGCAGTGCGCGAACGCTTTGAGTCAAAACGTGATCATGACATGAACGAGATTCACAGCCGTATGCAGCAGGTCGAGGTTCAACGCGCCTACCGGGTGGTTGCATCGCTTGAGAATACCGCCAGGGACATTGAAACAAAAGCCGTCCCCGCACTGAAAGAGTTGCTGGTCAAATGGCGTGAGCGTACGCTTCTTGGCGATGCAATTTTATTTGGTTTCGTGATCGTACTCTACCTTGCCTGGAACGGACTCAGCCTCACACTTCCTTTTGTCCCTGCAGAGGCGCCTGTCAGCTGGATCATCACTCTCTCCCTGATGTTCGTGGTGCTGCTGGGCGTGCACTTCGTCAGTCGCGAGCTCGCGGCCATGAGCCTCGCAGGCGCAGTTCATAAAGCTGCTGCCGCCATTGGCAATCGTCTCGACCTGGTCTCCGCTTTCAACAAGAGCACCGGCTTTTTCCACTCGATTTTTGTGGGGCGGGCTGCCGGCTGGGGACCACTAACCCGCAGACGACTCAGTAAAATACGCCAGAACACCGATAACTATGTACAAAAGCTCAACGACAGGTTCACCAACCCGTCCGGACAAAGCCAGCCGGTTGCGCCACAAGCCCCTGCAGCTGCCCCGACTCCAGTTGCGGAGCCTGTAGAAGAGACAGCTGCGGATATTGAACAGGCCACCCCGGAGGAGACTCTCCCCGCGGAAGATGCAGCGCCTGTCATCGAAGAGCAGCCTTCTCAACCAGCCCGGGAAGAGGAGATCCTGATTGCCGAAATCGAGGAAGTAACACCGCAGGTCGAGGAGACCGACCTAAAACTTAAAACTTAAAACCCAACAATACTTATCCATGCGTATCGGCATTGATCTTGGAGGCACCAAAATAGAGATCATTGCGCTGGACGCAGCAGGCAACACGCTGCTGCGCCGGCGGATGCCCACCCCCGCGGACGACTACCGTAAAACAGTCGCTGCCATCAAAATGCTGGTCTGCGAGTCAGAGCAGCAGCTTGGCCAACATGGAACCATCGGCATCGGCATCCCCGGCTCTCCCTCCCCAACGACTGCACTGATACGCAATGCCAATTCAACCTGTCTCAATACTCGGCCACTGCTAGAGGATATCCGACAGCTGCTGCAGCGTGATGTCCGCATCGCCAATGACGCCAACTGTTTTACGCTCTCGGAAGCGACTGATGGCGCGGCAGCCGGGGCGGCTTCGGTATTCGGCATTATCCTCGGCACTGGAACAGGCGGAGGAGTTGTCATCAACGGCAAGCTGCATGAGGGAAAAAATCTTGTTGCAGGCGAATGGGGACATAATCCACTCCCCTGGATGAGTACTGAAGAGTTCCCCGGACCCGACTGCTGGTGCGGGAAACGGGGCTGCATAGAAACATTTCTCTCCGGTCCCGGCTTATCCGGGCAATATCAGCGAATCACCGGAGAAGCACTCTCCGCTGAAGAGATAATGCAAGCAGTACAGCGAGGCGGGCAAACAGCTGAGAGATTACTGCAGCAGTATGAGGATCAGCTGGCGCGCGCACTGGCTTCTGTAATCAATCTGCTCGACCCCGAATGCATTGTACTCGGCGGCGGACTCTCCAATTTTCACAGACTCTATGAAAATGTTCCGCCACTACTGCCAAAGTATGTTTTTTCAGACAGTGTCAGCACCAGCATCGTGCCGCCGCTGCATGGCGATTCATCCGGCGTTCGCGGCGCGGCCTGGCTATGGCCTGCTGAATAAAC
>JAYELV010000133.1:12469-15462 GCA_034717755.1 Pseudomonadota bacterium
TTGCATGACAGGCATTTTTGATGCGCACCACGCCCTGGTGCGTAAACAGGTGGCCGTTGCGCGCATTACGCGTCGGCATCACGCAGTCAAACATATCGATGCCGCGCTGCACCGCCTCGACGATATCCTCAGGCGTTCCCACTCCCATTAAATAGCGCGGCTTATCTGCAGGCAGGCGTTCACACAGATGATCGAGAATTCGCCAGCGATCTTTGGGTGGCTCTCCCACAGACAAGCCACCGACGGCATAACCATCGAAATCAATCTCCATCAACCCATGCAGGGATTCACTGCGCAAATCCTCATAAACGCCGCCCTGCACGATTCCAAACAGTGCAGCAGGATTGTCCCCATGCGCCTCCTTACTGCGTTTTGCCCAGCGTAGCGAGAGTTCCATCGAGGCCTTTGCCTCCTCAAAGGTTGCAGGATAAGGCGTACATTCATCAAAAATCATGACAATGTCAGAGCCAAGGGTGCGTTGAATTCGCATCGACTCTTCCGGCCCCATAAAGACCTTCGCCCCATCCACAGGCGAGCGGAAATGCACACCCTGCTCCACGATTTTGCGCATCTTGCCAAGGCTGTAGACCTGGAATCCTCCGGAGTCGGTCAGAATCGGACGTTGCCAGTGTGTAAAATCATGCAGATCTCTGTGTGCCCTGATAATTTCGGTTCCCGGCCTCAACCACAGATGGAATGTATTACCCAGTATGATCTGCGCCCCCATCCCCTCGAGTTCCTCGGGGGTCATGGCCTTGACAGTGCCATAGGTACCAACCGGCATAAACGCGGGCGTATCTATCACTCCCCGTTTGAAATGCAGCTGATTACGGCGCGCATTTGCATCAATGACAAGATTTAGGAATTCCACGATAAAATTAGTGTTGAATTTAGAATAAAAGAATATTAGAATTTACTTATGCGCTGGATTTCTCCTCCTTTATCCAGTTCATACCTCCATTCTCCTTTGGTGGTTTTTAGCGCGGCAGCTTCTGCCGCGCTTTTTTTTGCCTGAGTGGTAACTTCTCAATAATCCCGTGAGAATACTGTCATTGCTGCGGTCGCTTAGGCTCCGCTCGCAATGACAATATGACATACAGCATCGTAGGCCGGATAAGGCGCTTTCACCGATCTTTATTCAATGCGGATCTTCCAGCGCCGTCATCCGGCTTTGGGTTGCCGGATTTCGCTTCCGCTCATCCGGCCTACGGGTTTTTCCTGCACAGAGTTTTTGAGATGTTACCCTGAATGCCTGTAATTTTTTCAGAGATTACCAGCAATTCTAAATGTAGAGACTCTTTATTGGTACATTGAGAATTGCTATGAGATTACAAAAAAACTTGACAAACATTTTTATTATATTAGAATGTACTCATGTTCTGAATTTCTCCTCCTTTATTCAGAACATATTCCTCCATTCTCCTTTGGTGGTTATTGTTTGGCGCGGCAGCTTCTGCCGCGCTTTTTTTTTGCCTTGGATTCCGCCGAGACCAAGTCTCAGATTGACGAGAGCATGGAAAAAAGACTACTTTTCCGACTCATTTGTAAAGATGCTGACCATTCAGGATTTAGTATCCTTACAATTCCCGTGACGCGAGGAAACGCACCTCCGGCCAGCGCTCTTCGGCCAGGCTCAGATTGACACGCGTTGGCGCCAGGTAGACCAGTTGCTCATCACCATCGAGCGCCAGGTTGGCATGATTTTTGATTTTGAACTGCTCCAGCATTTTCGTATCATCACACTCGATCCATCGAGCTGTCGCAACAGAGATAGCTTCGACAATCGCATCCACGCTGTATTCCCCCTTGAGACGATGCACTGCAACTTCAAATTGCAGCACTCCAATGGCGCCAAGAATCATGTCATTATTTTTCAGCGGCCTGAACACCTGCGTCGCCCCCTCCTCACACAACTGTAAAACCCCCTTTTGCAGCTGTTTCATTTTGAGTGGATTCTTCAACACCACACGCCTGAACAGTTCGGGCGCAAAATAGGGGATACCTTCAAATTTTAGCTCCTCGCCTTCTGTGAAGGTGTCGCCGATTTGAATGGTTCCATGGTTGTGCAAGCCGATAATGTCTCCGGGAAAGGCCTCTTCCACCTGGGTGCGCTCACCTGCCTGAAAAGTGAGTGCGTTATTGACCTGTATCACTTTGCCGATACGCACATGCTTCATCTTCATAGCCTTGCGGTAACTGCCGGAACAGACGCGCAGAAATGCGATGCGATCCCGATGAGAGGGATCCATATTGGCCTGGATCTTGAAGATAAAACCACTGAATTTTTCATCGTCAGGCTTCACTTCCCGCTTTCCAGTCTGACGCGGCTGTGGTGGCGGTGCATATTCGACAAATGCATCCAGCAACTCTTTGACACCGAAATTATTGATTGCCGATCCAAAAAAGACCGGCGTCAATTCACCCTTCAGATAGGCCTTGAGATCCAGTTCATGGCTGGCGCCGCGCACCAGTTCGATCTCTTCGCGTAACTCATCCGCCATGTCGCCGATGGCTTCATCGAGCTGCGGGTTATCCAGTCCCTGAATGACATCACCCGTCTGGATTTTGCCGCCATGACGTGCGCTGAAGAGATGCGTCGCCTCGGTGCGCATATCGAATACGCCGACAAAACGCTTCCCCATACCAATCGGCCAGGTCACAGGGGCGCATCTTATCTTTAAAACAGCCTCGATCTCGTCCATGACCTCGATCGGGTCACGCCCCTCCCTGTCAAGCTTGTTGACGAAGGTCAGAATCGGCGTTGTGCGCATGCGGCACACCTCCATCAGTTTGATGGTGCGCTGCTCGACGCCCTTGGCGACATCGATCACCATCAGTGCAGAGTCGACCGCCGTCAATGTTCGATAGGTATCTTCCGAGAAGTCGGCATGCCCCGGGGTATCCAGCAGGTTGACGACAGCATCCCGATAGGGAAACTGCATCACCGAAGAGGTGATAGAGATACCGCGTTGCTGCTCCATCTCCATCCAGTC
>JAYELV010000134.1:0-4379 GCA_034717755.1 Pseudomonadota bacterium
CACCCTGGTTAGCAGCGCCGCCAGTTACCTCATCACCGGGCTGTTTGGGTATACTTTTCGACTCCCCGGTCAGCATAGACTCATCGACACTGGAACTGCCATCGATCACCTCGCCATCGATGGGGATGGTCTCGCCCGGCTTTACCCGGATGTGGTCTCCCCGTCTCAGTAGCGACACAGGCAGCACAACCTCTCCCCCTTCGCGCACGACCAGCGCTGATCTTGGCGCCAGCTGCACCAGTGCACCGATGGCCTTGCTGGTGACGCGTTTGGCGCGGGTTTCCAGGGCGTGCCCCAGTTGTAAAAATGCGAGAATGGCGACCGAAGCATCGAGGTAGAGATGATTGCCTCCTGCGGGAATGAAATCGGGAATCATGATAATGATCACCGAGGAGATCCATGCAGCAGCGGTTCCCAGCGCCACCAGGGTGTCCATGTTGGAAGAGAGATGCTGCGCCTGTTTGATGGCTGTGCGGTAGTAGCTGGCGCCGCTGAACCACATGATAAAGAGGCACATCAGCGCCATGGCAGCCCAGAACAGTTGCCCTGCTCCGGGGCTTAATTCAGGGAACAGCCCGCTCATTTCACCAGCCATGAGCACCACGGCCATGCTCCCGGCCAGTAGCGCCCGTTGCCATGAGCGGCGGATCTCCCGCTCCGCCTGTTCCGCCTGGGCCAGGTAGGGATCTTCGAACTGCTCCTCCAGAGAGGCATCGAAACCGGCATCTCTGAGTTGCAGCAACAGATCTGCAGGATGTCGCCGGGTAGTGAGTTCAACCCCCGGCCAGTGAATCTGTACATCAGTTCCCAGACCTGCAAGCAGAGCCACCAGTTTGTCATCCACTGCGCCCTGAAATTGCAGCACAAGTCGGTCTGACGGCAAATGCTCTTCTATCAATCCGGCATCATATCCCTGATCGATAACGGCGTTGACGACGGCCACAGGATCACCTCCAACAACCCGGGCCTGCTTCTCCACCAGATTGACCTGCGCCTGTGAAACGCCGTCTATAGACTTGATTGCCCGCTCCACGGCTGCCACGCAGGAGGCGCAGGTCATGTCGCTAATGCTCACCATGTAGGCTGCAGGCTCATCTGCAGCAGAATTGCTCTCTCCGGGTTGCTCTGAAGGATGATCCACAGATGGATCAGGAATGGGGCAGCTATCAGGTATTTTTGGCTGCGGTCGCGCCTCGTATCCCGCCTCCCTGATCGCTTCGATCACAGCATGCGGAATCCCGCCGCTCACCTCGACATTCCCGGCTTCCAGATCGACCCTGGCAGCGGTCACTCCCTCGACAGCAAGCACCGCCTTCTCTACCGCATTGACACAGTGCCGGCAGCTCATGCCGTCGACCTGAATCAGGTAGGGCGCATCTTTGTACTGAATGTCGGCTTCACTATTCAACATGTTTATTCTGGATAATTTGATCTCTTTTACTATCAACAACTCTCAATGTACCAATACTGAGTCGATATCTTAAAAGACTTTTTACCACGAAGCACACGAAGAGCACGAAGAATCAACTGGTTACAAAACGCTTTGGTAATATCTCAATAACCCCGTGCAATTCGCGGTCAGAAGACCGCTCCCACAATCAATGTTGACCACAAACGTAGGAGTGGTCTTCTGACCACGATTAAAATGCCATAGCATTTTTATTCACATGCACGGACTTATTGAGCAGTTACACGCCTTGTGCTCTTCGTGTGCTTCATGGTGAGTATCTCTCTAGAATTAGAATTGCTGTTTTACTATACACGGATGATTCATTTTCAACATCGCCCCTCCGCAGCGCCAGCATACACATTTCAAGCGCATCAAAATCTTCAAATAATATTGTGCTGTAATTCAACCCTGTGGCACTATAAACTGGAGATTGGAAATTTGGAGTAGAAAGAGACTGATGAGTCGTTATTATCCTCTATTATTGATACTGCTGCTTGGCGCCGCCACGGCTTCCCATGCAGAACTCTACCGCTGGGTGGATGAGAGTGGCAAGGTTCACTATTCAGACAAAATCCCTGCGCAACACAAGCACCGCGGTCATGCAAAACTCAACCAGCAGGGAGTCGTTATCGACAAGGTTTCATCGTCGTTGACGCCGGCACAGCAGCAGCAGCGTATGCAGGAGAAAAAACTGCGCCTCCTGCAGCAAAAATCCCAACAGCAGCATCTCAATAATAACCAGTCGCTTCTGCAGCTGTATCACTCCGCAGACGATCTGATCATGACAAGGGATGGAAAGATCGCCAAATTCGAGCGCTCCATCGACATCATGACAAAAAAGAGCGGCAGTATCCGCAAGTCACTGGCCAATCAACAGAAACGCATCGATGCCATACAGGCCGGGGGGGGATCCGTACCAGTCGATATGATACAAAAACTACTGCGATTGCGTCATAGACTCAAGGAGAGTGATAGCGAAATTGCACAGGCGGAAGTCAAAAAACAGCAGTTGCATGACCTCTATAGCCGTGATCTGCAGCGCTATCGCCATCTGAAACAACCGGACAAATACCCACCGCCGAGCTCGTGGATGCAGGCTTCGGAACCCATTGATGGCGTCATCCGCTGCACATCAGGTATCGACTGCAAGCCCCTGTGGAAACGCTCCGTGGCCTATCTCAGAAAACACTCTGACACGACTATCAAGTACCACACAGATGAGATTGTCATCACTAAATCTGTATCGCAGGATGGTCAAATCAGTCTGATTCTGGCACGGATCGGCGAAACTGATTTAGGAAAATATTCGATCTACCTGGATGTGCAATGCAGAGCCTCCATCAGGAGAGCGCCCTGCAACAGCGAGCGTGCAATGACAGTGTTACAGGGTTTTCGCCCTGGCGTACTTAATGAAACAGCGCCGGCGCCAATATCTGCCAGCACTCCTCCAGCTCGTCCAGTGGAGACTCCTTGAAGATCGAACGCCGGAAGTGATGCATACGCCCCTCAACCCAGTCCGTCAGCAGCCGTGCGGTCAGGGCCTCAGTAGCAACCGTGCCGGCCTCCCCGCGTATTTTCGCCTCACGCAGCACCTGCTTGAACTGCGACTCGACACGTAGAAAAAACTGCTCGACGCGCGCGTGCAGACGCTCATTCTCGCCAGTCAACGCATCCCCCAACAGCACCCTGGTAATGCCGGGGTTGCGTTCAGAGAAAGCCAGCAACAGGTAGATGATGTAGTAGCAACGCTCCGGCGTCTCCTTGTACTCTTCAAGAATCTGGTTGATGCGTGTGAAAACACTCTCTTCTGCAAAACCGATCAACGCCTCAAAAATCTGCGCCTTGCTGGCAAAATGACGATATAGAGCCGCCTCGGAAACGCCAGCCGCCTTTGCCAGGGATGCCGTGGTGATGCGTTTGCCGGACTGAATTTCAAGCTCCTGTGCAAGACTCTCCAGAATCGCCTGCTTGCGTGAAGGACGCGGCACTTCAGTTTCTCCTGATCAGGGTGCCGATGCCCTCGTCGGTGAAGAGCTCCACCAGTACCGCATGCGGTACCCGCCCATCGATGATGTGCGCCGTATTGACGCCTGATTTGACGGCGTCCAGGGCACAGCCAATCTTTGGCAGCATACCGCCGTGAATGGTTCCATCCGCGATCAGCTCATCCACACGGCTGGTACTGAGCCCGGTGAGCAGATTGCCCTGTTTATCCTGCAGTCCTTCGATATTGGTCAACAGGATGAGTTTTTCCGCCTGCAGCACCTCGGCAATCTTACCTGCGACCAGGTCTGCGTTGATATTATAGCTGAGGCCGTCGGCGCCAACCCCGATAGGGGCGATGACAGGGATAAAATTGCCATGCACCAGCATATCCACGACGCTGGTATCGATACTTTCCACCTTCCCCACGTGCCCGAGATCAATAATTTCAGATGCATCCAGCGCAGGATCATGCGGCTTGACATGCAGCTTGGTGGCGCGAATCAGATCACCATCCTTGCCTGTCAGGCCAACAGCAGAGCCGCCGTGACGATTCAGTAGATTGACAATCTCCTTGTTGACCAGGCCGCCCAGCACCATCTCCACCACATCCATGGTTTCAGCATCAGTCACCCGCATTCCCTGGATAAACTCACTCTCTTTTCCCAGGCGCTTCAACAGGCTGGCGATTTGCGGACCGCCGCCATGGACGATCACCGGATTGACGCCAACCAGTTTCATCATCACCACATCACGCGCAAAACCGCGCTTGAGATCTGCATCCACCATGGCGTTGCCGCCATATTTGATCACCACCGTCTTGCCGCGAAAACGCTGCAGATAGGGCATCGCCTCCGATAAAACGTGGGCAACCTGTTTTGCATCTGTTGCTGTAAGACTCATAAATATTACCTTTTTGTATCCACAGATGGACACAGATAAACAC
>JAYELV010000134.1:4479-15439 GCA_034717755.1 Pseudomonadota bacterium
CTTGCCGCGAAAACGCTGCAGATAGGGCATCGCCTCCGATAAAACGTGGGCAACCTGTTTTGCATCTGTTGCTGTAAGACTCATAAATATTACCTTTTTGTATCCACAGATGGACACAGATAAACACGGATACAAAAACTCCGGGATCTTTCACAAAAAATTTCCTCGCCCCACACTCCTGCGAGGAAACACATATTCAGGCGAGAGAAATGTTCTGGTTCCAAATCTGTAAATCGATCCTCAGGTTTTTGTTAAAAGTAAACTCTCAATCACCCTGTGCATGACAACACCTGCAGGCCAGATGCTACGGTGCGCCGAACAATGACGGCGTTCTCACGGGGTTATTGAGAAGCTATCCCTATCTGTGTTCATCTGTGGATAAAAAATCACGTTAATGCCGGCCACTATGGCCAAAACCACCTTCCCCGCGCTCACTCGTGTCGAACTCTTCGACAATCGAGAATTTTGCCTGCACCACCGGGATCACCACCAGTTGTGCAATACGCTCGCCGATTTCGACTCGAAAACTGTCACTGCCACGGTTCCAGCAGGAGACATAAACCTGCCCCTGGTAGTCAGAATCGATCAATCCGACCAGATTGCCCAGCACGATACCGTGCTTATGCCCCAGCCCCGAACGCGGCAAAAGAATGGCTGCCAGCCCGGGGTCGGCAATGTGGATCGCCATGCCCGTCGGTATCAGCTCGGTCTGCCCCGGCTGCAGTTCGACAGGCGCATCCAGCATGGCGCGCAGGTCCATTCCCGCAGAGCCGCCGGTCGCATGGCTCGGGAGTGGAAATTCATCTCCCAGTCTTGCATCAAGGATTTTAAGTTCCAGTTCGTGCATAAAAGTGTTCGCTCATTAATGTTATGAATTGCCTTGCCAGGCGCAGCTTGTCAGTCAACGGCAACTGCAGCTGCCCCCCCTCCCAGAAAAGAGTGAGGGCATTCTGCGTGCTTTCAAACCCTCCCTCAGCAGCACCGACAAGGTTGGCCGCGATCATATCGATGCGCTTATCGATGCGCTTGCGCTGCGCATACTCTTCGAGACGCTCTGTTTCAGCCGCAAAGCCAACAGTATAAGGGCTATTTTCAAGCGCAGCGACATTGGCAAGAATATCCGGGTTGCGAATCAAATCGATAGTCAGTTTTTCACCGCTCTTCTTGATCTTCTCTACAGCAGTTTGCTGCGGGCGATAATCGGCGACCGCAGCTGTTGCCACGAACAAGTCACATGTCGCCACTCGCTGCATGACCTCGCTGTGCATCTGCATTGCCGATTCAACATCGATACGCGTGACGCCGCGGGGAGTCGTCATGGAGACCGGTCCCGCCACCAGCGTCACCTCGGCGCCCTCTTCGACCAGCGCCTGCGCCATGGCAAACCCCATGCGCCCCGAACTTCGATTGCCGATAAAACGCACCGGATCGAGCGCCTCATGTGTCGGGCCGGCCGTTATCAGCGCCCTGACCCCGGCAAACAAACCCGTTGCAAAGTGCTCACATACTAACTGAAACAGCTGCGCCGCTTCAAACAGACGGCCCGGCCCAACATCGCCACAGGCCTGCTCACCAGCTGCAGGTCCCCAGATCAGATTGTCATGGCCTTGCAGGGTTTTGATGCTCTTCTGTGTTGCAGCATTTGCCCACATCTGCTGGTTCATCGCCGGCGCCACAGCGACAGGCGCTGTGGTCGCCACACACAACGTTGTCAGCAGATCATCCGCCCTGCCAACGGCGAGTCGCGCCATAAAATCAGCCGTTGCAGGAGCCACCACCACCAGGTCGGCCCAGCGAGCCAGCTCAATATGCCCCATGGCCGCCTCATGCGCCGAATCAAACAGATCTGTACGCACAGTGTTGCCTGTCAGCGCTTCAAAGGTAAGAGGCGCAACGAAGCGCGTGGCGGCCTGCGTCATCACCACCTGCACTTCGGCGCCAGCCTTGACCAGCAGACGCGCAAGTTCAGCCGCCTTGTAGGCTGCAATCCCACCGGTAACACCCAGCAGCAAATGACGGTTTGTCAAATTCATCGATACTCTCTGATAGATTGACACAGGATAGCGCAGATTACGCCACCCTCATTAGAAATAGAAGGAGGACAATACGGAATTATTTTAATTCTCCTGTTCAGTGTGTTCCATCTATTCCGTGGTTTACCTTTTCATCTTGACCATTATTCGGCAATGGTATGGATTGTACGACAAAGACGGAATTCTGCTATACTACCCGGCCTTTTGTTCGCAGCAATACCGGTATATTTCTGTTGTTTTTATCCGGATTCAGCGATAACAAAATTTACAACAAACAAGCATACAGTATAACGAGATTTGTAATGAACCACGGCTCTCTTCCTCCTAAACAGGGACTCTACGACCCGATAAATGAACATGATGCCTGCGGTGTTGGCTTTGTCGCCCACATCAAGGGAGAGAAAAGTCATGGCATAATCCAGCAGGGATTGACGATTCTTAAACGCATCGAGCATCGCGGCGCCGTCGGCGCTGACCCCAAGGCCGGTGACGGTGCTGGCCTGCTGATGCAGATTCCCGATGATTTTCTCCGCGCCGAGGTCGATTTCGAACTCCCTCCTGCAGGGAACTATGGCGTCGGCATGCTGTTTCTTCCCATGGATGACAGCCAGCGGCAAACCATCGAGAAGCTGGTCACCGACATCATTGCCGAAGAGGGCCAACAGCTGTTAGGCTGGCGCAGCGTGCCTGTCGACAGCAGTTTCCTTGGTGAAAGCGTCCTGCCGTGCGAGCCGGTTATCCGCCAGCTGTTCATCGGTTGCGGCGACGACTGCAACAACCAGGATGATCTCGAACGCAAACTCTTCGTGCTGCACAAACTGATTGGCATCCGCGTCAAACAACAGCAGCTGGATGGCTCGAAAAACTTCTACATCCCCTCGATGTCCAGCCGCACGCTTGTCTACAAGGGACTGTTGCTGGCCAAACAGCTTGGCAATTACTATCTGGATCTGAGCGATGAACGGCTCATCTCCGCACTGGTGCTGGTGCACCAGCGCTTCTCGACCAACACCTTCCCCACCTGGGATCTGGCGCACCCGTTCCGCATGATCGCACATAACGGCGAGATCAATACCCTGCGCGGCAACGTCAACTGGATGGCGGCGCGCCGCCACTCCATGGCATCAAAGGTGCTGGGAGAAGATCTGCACAAGGTTTGGCCCCTGATCCCCGAAGGCCAGTCGGATTCAGCCTGCTTCGACAACGCCCTTGAGCTGCTTGTCGCCGGTGGCTACAGCCTCTCTCACGCGATGATGATGCTGATACCGGAGGCCTGGTCAGGCAACAACCTGATGGATGATTCCCGCCGCGCCTTCTACGAGTATCACGCCGCACTGATGGAGCCATGGGACGGCCCCGCTGCTGTCGCCTTTACCGACGGTCGCCAGATCGGCGCAACCCTCGACCGTAACGGTCTGCGTCCGGCGCGCTACCTGATCACCGATGACGACATGGTAATCATGGCATCCGAGATGGGTGTGCTCGATACTCCTGAAGAGAAGATCGTCAAAAAGTGGCGCTTGCAGCCGGGCAAGATGTTCCTCATCGATACCGAAGAGGGACGCATCATCGATGACGAGGAGCTCAAAAAAGAGCTGGCGGAAGCCTACCCCTACCAGCAGTGGCTGGACAAGACACAGTTGAAACTCAATGAGCTTGACTGCGCGGAAGCCACGCCTGCGCGGCTTCAAGACGATGCAATGCTGGATGCTCAACAGGCTTTTGGCTATACTCAGGAGGACATCAAGTTCCTGCTGACGCCAATGGTCAGACACGGCATGGAGGGCACTGCCTCCATGGGCGCGGACAATCCACCGGCTGTACTCTCCGGCCGCGCGCGGCATCTCTCCAACTACTTCAAACAGAACTTCGCCCAGGTGACCAACCCGCCGATCGACCCGATCCGTGAAGAGATCGTGATGTCGCTGGTGACACTCATCGGCCCGCGTCCGAATCTGCTGGGAGAGAGCAACGATGCCTCGGATATGCGCCTCGAGGCCTGCCAGCCGATATTGACCAACGAAGATCTCGGGCGCATCCGCCGCATCCATGATATTGCCGGCGATGCCTTCCGCACCAAAACCCTGGATATGACTTACGACGCCCTGCAAGGCCCCGATGGTCTCAAAGGCGCGCTCGATGCGCTGTGCGAACTTGCCGAACGAGAGGTGTTGGGAAAATACAACATCCTGATTCTCTCTGACAGGGGTGTGTCGAAGCAACGCGTTGCCATTCCCGCCCTGCTGGCCACATCAGCCGTACACCACCACCTCATCAAAAAGGGGCTGCGCACCGAAGCCGGGCTGGTCATCGAGACCGGCGCGGCGCTGGAGATCCACCATTTCGCCACCCTCGCCGGCTATGGCGCCGAGGCGATCAACCCGTGGCTGGCATTCGAGACCATCGATGCATCACTGTCGCGCATCTCTCCCAAAATGGGTCGTGATATGGCGCAGCAGCACTATATCAAGGCTGTCGGCAAGGGCCTCAAAAAGGTGATGTCAAAGATGGGCATCTCGACCTATCAATCATACTGCGGCGCACAGATCTTCGATGCCGTCGGCCTCTCGACAACCTTTATCGATGCCTATTTTTCCGGCACCGCAACCATGATCGAGGGTATCGGTCTCGACGAGGTTGCTGCTGAGAGCCATCGCTGGCACGCCGATGCATTCGGCGACAAGCAGATCTATCGCCATCATCTCGACGTTGGCGGCGACTATGAGTACCGCGTGCGCGGTGAACAGCATGTGTGGACGCCTGAAACCATCAGCAAGCTGCAGCATGCCAGCCGCAGCAACAATGCACAGACATTTTCCGAGTTCTCGCGCCTGGTCGATGAGCAGAACAGGGAGCTGTTGACCCTGCGCGGTCTGATGGAGTTTAAATTTGCACAGAATCCCGTGCCGCTGGATGAGGTCGAATCTGCGAAAGAGATCGTCAAACGTTTCTCTACCGGCGCCATGTCCTTCGGCTCCATCTCTCACGAGGCGCACTCCACCCTCGCGATTGCAATGAATGCCATCGGCGGAAAATCCAACACCGGCGAGGGGGGTGAAGAGCCTGACCGTTTCAAGCCGCTGGCTGACGGCTCCATGAATCCCCAGCGCTCCGCCATCAAGCAGGTTGCTTCGGGACGCTTCGGCGTCACCACCGAGTATCTGGTCAACTCCGACATGATCCAGATCAAAATGGCGCAGGGGGCCAAACCCGGCGAGGGCGGCCAGCTGCCCGGCCACAAGGTCAACGAACAAATTGCGCGTGTGCGCCACTCCACCGAGGGCGTCGGCCTGATTTCACCGCCGCCGCATCACGATATCTATTCCATCGAAGATCTGGCGCAGCTGATTCATGATTTGAAAAACGTCAATCCGCAGGCGGATATCTCCGTCAAGCTGGTCTCCGAAGTTGGCGTTGGCACCGTTGCCGCCGGCGTCTCCAAGGCGCATGCCGACCATCTCATTATCGCCGGTTACGACGGCGGCACAGGCGCATCACCGATCACCTCCATCAAGCATGCAGGATCCCCATGGGAGATCGGTCTCGCAGAGACACACCAGACTCTGGTACTGAACAAGCTGCGCAGCCGCATCAGCGTACAGACAGACGGTGGACTGCGCAGCGGACGCGATGTCGTCATCGCCGCACTGCTGGGAGCAGACAATTTCGGCTTTGCCACCGCGCCGTTGATTGTCGAAGGCTGCGTCATGATGCGCAAATGCCATCTCAATACCTGTCCGGTCGGCGTCGCCACCCAGGATCCGGAACTGCGCAAGCGCTTCACCGGCAAACCGGAACACGTTATCAACTACTTCTTCTTCGTCGCTGAAGAGATGCGCCGGCTGATGTCCAAACTGGGCTTTCGCACCATCAACGAGATGATCGGCCAGTCTGATCGTCTCAACATGCGCGCCTGCATCGACCACTGGAAAGCCAAAGGACTCGACTATTCACGCCTGCTGAGCAAACCCGAAGCAGACTCTGCCACAGATATCTACCATAACGAAATACAGGACCACGGCCTTGACGGGGCGCTCGACAATGAGTTGATTGCCCGCGCGGCTGCCGCGCTCGAGCATGGTAAAAAGGTCGAAATTGACATTGATATCCACAACTTCAACCGCACATTCGGCACCATGCTCTCCGGCAGGGTTGCCGAAAAGTACGGCAATACCGGACTGCCCGAGGATTGCATCAGCATCAAGGCGAAGGGTACCGCCGGACAATCTCTCGGTGCATGGCTGGCTCGCGGAGTCACCATCGAGCTTGCCGGCGAAGGTAACGACTATGTCGGCAAGGGGCTCTCGGGCGGCAAGCTGATCATCTACCCGCCGGCAGAGTCCAGTATCGGCAAGGCGCAAGAGAACATTATCGTCGGCAATACCGTGCTGTTCGGCGCCATCAGCGGTGAGTGCTATTTCAATGGCGTCGCCGGCGAGCGTTTTGCAGTGCGCAACTCCGGAGCCTCAGCCGTCATCGAAGGTGTCGGCGATCATGGCTGTGAATATATGACCGGCGGCGTCGTCGTCTGCCTCGGCTCCACCGGGCGTAACTTTGCAGCCGGAATGTCCGGTGGCATCGCCTATGTGCTGGATGAAAACAGCAGTTTTGCGGATCGCTGCAACATGGAAATGGTCGAACTGGAGAGCATCAGACATGATGGCGCCAATGCGGACCTTAGCGACATGATGAGCGCCGATGAGACGCGCCTCAAAGCGCTGCTCGAAAATCATCTTCAATATACCGGTTCCGATGTCGCCAGGCGCATCCTGGATAACTGGAACGACTACCTGCCGAAGTTCATCAAGGTGATGCCGGTTGATTACCGCCGCGCCTTGAAAGCACTAAAAGCACAGAAAACGGCAGCCTAAGGGGTACAAACAATGGGAAAACCAACGGGTTTTATGGAATTCGAGCGCCTGGAGCGTCATTACGCACCAGTCGAGCAGCGCCTGCAGAACTTCCACGAGTTCATCATTCCACTCGCCGAGAGTGAACTCAGCACCCAGGGTGCACGCTGCATGGACTGCGGCATTCCGTTCTGCCACCAGGGCTGCCCGGTCAACAACCTCATCCCCGACTGGAACGACCTGGTCTACCATGGCTTGTGGCGGGAAGCCCTGGATATGCTGCACAGCACCAACAATTTTCCGGAGGTGACCGGACGCATCTGCCCGGCGCCCTGCCAGGAGTCCTGCACACTCAACATCCAGGATATGCCGGTCACCATCAAGACCATCGAGTGCGCCATCGTCGACAAGGGGTGGGAGCAGCAGTGGATCAAACCCGAGATCGCTAAACACAAGAGCGGCAAAAAAGTGGCCGTCGTCGGCTCCGGGCCCGCCGGCATGGCCTGCTCACAGCAGCTGGCGCGCGCAGGCCATGATGTGGTGCTGTTCGAAAAGGAGCCACGCATCGGCGGACTGATGCGCTTTGGCATTCCTGACTACAAACTCGACAAGAGCCTGCTGGAGAGACGCGTGCAGCAGATGCAGGCCGAGGGTGTCGATTTCAAAACCAATACCCATATTGGCGTAGATATCCCCGCTTCACAACTGCTGGATGAGTTCGACGCCGTGGCGCTGACGGGAGGGGCCGAGCAGCCGCGTGACCTCGGTGTCCCGGGGCGCGACCTCAACGGCATCTACTTTGCAATGGATTTTCTCAAGGCCAATACAAAATGGGTACAGGGCATCCATGGCGAGGAGCACCTCATCTCGGCAAAGGAGAAACATGTCGTGGTCATCGGCGGCGGCGATACCGGCTCTGACTGCATCGGCACATCGACCCGCCACGGCGCTGCATCAGTCACCCAGATCGAGATCCTGCCGCAGCCTCCAGAGCATGAAGACAAGGGGCTGACATGGCCTGACTGGCCCAACAAGATGCGCACATCCACCTCCCAGGAGGAGGGCTGCGCACGCATGTGGTCGGTGGCGACCAAAAATTTCGTCGATGACGGCAACGGCAATCTCAAGGCCGTCGAGTGCGTCAAGGTCGAGTGGAGCAAGGATGACAGCGGCGCCTGGCAAATGAGTGAAGTGGAAGGCTCTGAATTCGATTTGCGCGCCGATATCGTCACCCTGGCGATGGGGTTTTTGCATCCGGTGCATGAAGGCATGCTTGAACAGCTTGGTGTCGACAAGGATGCCCGCGGCAATGTCAAAGGCGAAACAGAGGGCGGCAAAGCCTACTACACCTCTGTCGACAAGCTCTTCGCCGCCGGAGATATGCGCCGCGGCCAGTCGCTGGTGGTGTGGGCCATCCGTGAAGGACGCCAGTGCGCCCGCTCCGTGGATCAATACCTGATGGGGCGCACCGACCTTCCGCGGTGACTACACAGCGTGTAGGGCGCAATAACCAACGGGCATTGCGCCGCATGGAAAGGTGCAATGCGCTCCGCTTATTGCACCCTACATCTCTAGCCTGAGTCCTGTCATTGCGAGCGCAGCGTGGCAATCTCAAGCAGATTGCCACGTCGTTTCACTCCTCGCAATGACCTACAGTCGAAATGACAATGACTCATACCAAAAAAGAAGTTCAAAGCCACGGACAATCGCATGAATGATAAACGCAACAACGAGAATCCTGAACTCTACGTAGTCCCTCCTCCACCGGAATCCAGTCCCGAGCGCACTCCCGGAAAATTCCGCGAACCGGTAGGCGTCCCTGCATCCCATGCTGTCGCCTGGGTTCTCATGGGCTGGGAGTATTTCAAGAAGGCCCCTTCTGCCTGGATTGCCGTCACCATCATCTGGGTTGGCGGCAGCCTGCTGCTCTCTCTGATCCCGCTGGTTTCCATGCTGGTGAATCTCATTTTCCCGGTGCTGGTTGCCGGCATGATGCTGGGCTGTGCGGCTATCGAGCGCGGAGAGACCTTCACCGTTTCGCACCTCTTCGATGGCTTCAGGCTGCCGCAACGCGGACGCCTGATAACGCTTGGCGCCTTCAATATCGTCATTACCCTGGTAGCCATCATGTTGATCGGCATTCTGTTTTCCATGGTCATCGGCGGCGACTCGGATATGACTGATCCGCAGCAGCTGCAGACAGCAATCATGGCCAGTGAAACCTCCAGCCTGCTGCTGTTGTTGATCCTCATGGCGCTGCTGCTGCCAGTGATGATGGCATTCTGGTTCGCGCCGCTGCTGATCGCCATCGATGACAGGCAGGTGGTTGAATCATTGAAGTTCAGCCTGAGCGCCTGCCTGAAGAATGCATTGCCGTTGCTTGTTTACGGTCTCTTATTCCTGCCCCTCTTCATCGCCTCTATTTTCCTCATGGGGCTTGGTTTCCTGGTCGTGATACCCATGATCTATGCATCCCTCTATGCCTCCTACAAAGATATTTTTCACGAGTCCGGGATAGAGTGATCAAAGAGAGCACACAGATGAACGCCGTCATCAAATTATCCGATCTCGTTGAAACCATGGAGTCGCAGGACGACGAGAGTGAACTCTTCGTCAACAGGATCAATGGTGAAATACTGCTCTTCAGTGAAAAGGAGATCACTATTGCCGAGGGCGGTGATGATCCGGAGCGTTTCCCGCAGTGGCAGCGCGAAATCATCGCACTCGCAAATGCAGCTCTCGACAGCGACGACTATATCGAAATGGGCGCTGCGCACGAGATCGATGACTATGCAATGATGCGCGATTTCTGCGACTCAATCTCCGACCCGGTGATCGCCGACCAACTCAATGCATCCATCAGGGGACGCGGTGCTTTTCACCATTTCAGAAAGAGTGTCGACGAGCTCGACCTGCAGGAGCAGTGGCTTGCTTTCAAATACCAGGCCTATGAGAGTGCTGCAATAGCCTGGTGTAAAGAGAACAACATCGATTACAGTTGATAGGCGTTTCCGCAGTAGGTCTTCTATTCTCGGGCAGCCTCCCAGGCAGTCGGATAGATCGTGGCTGGTTAGCTTCGTGGCTATTTTGCGCCCATATTAAGAGGTGAGCTGTCTTTCCTCATGTTTTATCTTACTTCTTATCATCACGGCTTTCACGGTGATGTTCTTGAAGAACCTGTAGGTAGCCGATAACTTTTTTAGACATCTCAATGAACTGTTCCTTTGATTCTATCGCTTCGGCTTCCTTGTCCAGTTGCAAAGTAGTTATTAAGTTTCCAGCAATTTTGTGAAATGCCTCATGGCTTTCGATAAGCTTTGCAAGTTCCGGTAAATCTCCAAATTCTATTGGAGCTTCAGAATTTAACCATTGCCCAAGTGCACATTTATCATGTTGGGTTATTTCTTGCAGGTCTTCATCCTCAATATCTTCGTTACCCAGAAGTGATGCAATAGCATCTATCCATTCAAGATGGTTTGTGATTTCTTGCCTTATATCCATGCTTAACTCTTTGGTTATCTCAGGTGTCATTATTGTAAACATCCACTATAAAATTTAGAAAATCTCCGGCCTTCGCCGGAATGACGTGTTTTAGAACTATTTCTGTTTATAGATACTTATGCACTGTTGTACCAGGCTGAATCCAGTTGAGCTGCAGATCAATCTTAAACTGTATAAACACTGTAATCATGATTCGGGTTAAGGTTTACCTGAATAGCAGTTATCACATTCTCCAATTTAATCCTTTCCGTATAGCTTGCACTATCAGTATTCAGAAAGGTCGGGCTTTCCATGCTCGATTAAGTTCTGACTTCCACTATAAGAAAGCAATCTACCCACCAAATCTATCCACCAGAGGAAAAAACAATGAAATCTAAATTAGCACTCACACTGCTTACCTGTATCAGCCTATTTGTCGGAGGCATCGCTGTTGCAGGTGCTGGCTACGACAAACAGAAAGTTGTCTACCATATCAACTACGACGATCCCAAAGCCCAGGCTGGCGGCCTGCGCAATATCCAGAACCACATTAATGCAGTTGGCGAAGAAAATCTGGAATTAAAGGTTGTCATGCAT
>JAYELV010000135.1:0-4071 GCA_034717755.1 Pseudomonadota bacterium
GAGTGATTTTGACATAGTGATTGCCGGTGGGGGGCTTGCCGGGAGTACGCTGGCTTGCGCGCTGGCAAATACAGGTATGCGCATTGCCATTGTCGAGAGCGTTGCGGCGTCTGCTGATCAGCAGCCCAGTTTTGATGACCGCGCCATTGCGCTGGCCTATGGCAGTCAGCGTATTTTCGAGGGTATCGGCCTGTGGGAGGCAATTACTCCGAATGCTACTGCAATCAGAAAAATCCATGTCTCTGAACGTGGGGGCTTTGGTTTTACGCATCTCGATGCCGCTGAAGAGCAGGTTCCCGCGCTGGGTTATGTCGCCCTGGCGCGGGAGTTGGGCAGCGCCATCATGCGGCAGCTTGAGAGTAGCAATGTTGTGCGTATCTCTCCTGCCACGGTGGTGGGTTTCTCGCAAGAGGAACAGCGTCTCAGCGTGGCTGTCGAAGTTGATGGCGGACAGCAGCAATATAGCACGCGCCTGCTGGTTGCCGCTGACGGCGGGCGGTCGCTGATTCGCCAGCAGCTCGATATCAAAACCCGTCAATGGGAGTATGGTCAGACAGCCATAGTGACGAATGTCATGCCGGGTATTCCGCATCACAACATCGCCTATGAACGCTTCACATCCAACGGGCCGCTTGCGCTGCTGCCGATGACGGAGAATCGTTTCGGCGTGGTGCTGACGATAGAGAGTGACGCCTGTGATGCTGTGATGGCGCTCGATGACGATGCCTTTATTTCCCTGCTGCAGCAACGCATCGGTTTTCGCTGCGGACGCTTCAGCCGCGTCGGCAAACGTTTCTCCTATCCGCTGACACTGATGACCGCAAATGAAGCAGTGCGCCCGCGTATCGCTTTACTCGGCAATGCCGGTCATGCGCTGCATCCCATTTCCGGGCAGGGTTTCAATCTCGGCCTGCGTGATATTGCAGTGCTTGCCGATCTGATCGAAAATGCAGGCAGGATGCAACAGGACCCGGGGTCACAGCAACTGCTGCAGCAGTACCAGCAGCAGCGTTTGCCGGATCAGCGCCAGGTCGCACTGCTGACCGACGGCCTGGTGCGGCTGTTCGGTAATCCTTTGAGAGGCCTCTCGGTGGGACGCAATCTCGGCATGCTGGCTGCAGACCTGCTGCCCGGAGTGCGACAGCGCATCGCCCGTCATGCGATGGGGCTTGGCGGAATCCAGTCACGCCTGGCGAGAGGGCTGCCACTTGGTAAATACAATGAATGATATGCATAGCAGTAATAATCACCACGATGTCATTATCGTCGGCGCCGGGATGGTCGGCGCTGCAGTTGCCTGTGGTCTGGCCCGGGCAGGCCTTGATGTCGGCGTTATCGAGCAGCATGAAGCGCAGCGCGAGTGGCCGGCAGAGGAGATCGATGTGCGTGTCTCCGCCATCAACCGGGGATCGCAGCAGTTGCTGGAGAATCTTGATGCCTGGCCGGGTATCGTGCGTCGCGGCGTGCAGCCTTACAGAGAGATGCGTGTGTGGGACAATCTCGATATGGGGGATGTCCATTTTGACAGCGCCGCTATCGGCGAAGCGGATCTTGGCCATATTATTCAGAATCGTACAATTGTTGCAGCACTGTGGGAGCAGATGGAGAGTATTGCCAATATCCGCCTCTATACCTCCACCACGGTAGATAAAACGGTTGCAGGCAGCAGCGATATCAGTGTCACGCTGCAGAGCGGGGAGCACCTGCATGCGCAATTATTGATTGCAGCAGACGGCAGCAATTCACAAATGCGCGACAAGGCCGGTATAGCCGTGCATATCCATGATTTTCATCAAAGCGCAGTGGTTGCAACCGTCACCACTGCAAACCCGCATGAAGAGACCGCCTGGCAGCACTTCCTGCCAACAGGACCGCTGGCATTTTTGCCGGTCAGCAGCACGCAGTGCTCGATTGTCTGGTCGACCACGGCCGAACATGCCGCGGGTCTGATCGAGATGGATGATGCCGGTTTTTGCCAGCTGCTGACGGAAGCGTCACAACAGCGTCTTGGAGAAATCACACACAGCTCCGCGCGTGCGGCATATCCGCTCGTTTCCAAACATGCTGAGACTTATATCGGCAACAGGCTGGCGCTGGTCGGTGATGCGGCTCACCAGATCCATCCGCTTGCGGGGCAGGGCGTCAACCTGGGATTTCGCGATGCCGCGCTCCTCGTCGAGGTGATTGAAGATGCGCAGCACAGAAATCGGCCGATTGGTTCGCGTCCTGTGTTGAGACTCTATGAGCGCTCGCGCCGGGGTGATAACTTATTGACGCAAAAAAGCATGGAGGCGATCAACCGGCTCTTCAGTAATGACACGCCCGGATTGCGCCAAATGCGCAACCTGGGACTGAATCTCACCAACCGCTTTGCCCCGGCGAAGGATTTTTTTATGCGCCAGGCTCTCGGCATGGAGGGCGATGTGCCGAAACTGTGCAAGCCCAGGTGGTGACAAGTCCTGGCATCGATGCAAAGTACGTGATGAGCTCGCGAATCGCATATGTTGTGGATTGGAAAAATAATGTAACATCTCATTAATCCGTGCACCATCGCGCTCAGAAGAGCGCTCCCACAGCTCTATGGTTGTTGCTGTGGGAGTGGTCTTCTGACCACGATTGAAATGCAATAGTATTTTTCCCCTTACGATGAAATATGTCTGGCATGTATAAAATCCCCCTATTCATTCTGATACTGGTTGCTGTTGTACAGCTGTTAGCCTGTGGTCAGAAGGGGCCGCTGTATATGCCTGATGAAAAACAGGATGAGCAGCAACAAACCAATCAACAGAAACAACAAAAGAGCTGATCATGGACCATTTTCAATATATCGATAAGCAGTTGTATGCTGAAGAGGTTCCGCTGGCGCAGATAGCACAACAATACGGCACTCCCTGCTATGTTTACTCCCGCGCTACACTGGAGCGCCACTGGCATGCTTTCAACGACGCCTTCGAGGGACATCCACACCTGGTCTGCTATGCGGTCAAGGCCAATTCCAATATTGCCGTTCTGAATCTGCTGGCGCGCCTGGGTTCGGGTTTCGATATCGTCTCGATGGGTGAACTGGAGCGCGTACTCGCAGCAGGCGGCGACGCCTCTAAAATCGTCTTCTCCGGAGTCGGCAAAAGAGTCGATGAACTGCAGCGGGCGCTTGAAATCGGCATTCACTGCTTCAATGTCGAGTCGGCATCGGAGCTGAAGCGCCTCGATGCCGTTGCCGCCGCGATGCATAAAACCGCGCCGGTTTCACTGCGCGTCAACCCGGATGTCGATGCCAATACACACCCCTACATCTCCACCGGTTTGAAGGAGAACAAGTTTGGCGTCGATGTTGACGCTGCAATCGAACTCTATCGCTTTGCAGCGCGTCTGCCGCATCTGCAAATCATCGGCATCGATAGCCACATAGGCTCACAGCTGACAAAGCTCTCTCCCTTCCTCGATGCACTGGAGCGGGTGCTGACCCTGATCGACACCCTGGCTAAAGAAGGCATCAACATCCGCCATATCGATCTCGGCGGTGGTCTGGGTGTTCCCTACAATGACGAGCAGCCGCCACACCCGCAGGAGTATGCAAAAGCGATCCGCACCCGCCTCGACAAGCTGGATCTTGAGATCATCATGGAACCGGGCCGCGCGGTTGCGGCGAACGCCGGCGTGCTGCTGACAAAAGTGGAGTATCTGAAACCCACACAGGAGAAAGACTTTGCGATTGTCGATGCGGCCATGAACGACCTGCTGCGGCCGGCACTCTACCAGGCCGAGCAGCAGATAATTCCACTCGACCGCAGCTCACAAGGGCGTGACGGCGTCTACGATATCGTTGGCCCGGTATGTGAAACCAGCGATTTTCTGGGTAAGGATCGTGAACTCAGCCTCAGGGCAGGCGACCTGCTGGCAGTGCGCTCCTGTGGCGCCTACGGATTTACCATGAGCTCCAATTACAACAGCAGGCCGCGCGCAGCCGAGGTGATGGTCGATGGTGGAGAGTTCCACCTGATTCGTGAGCGCGAAACCGTCGCATCTCTGTTTGCCGGCGAAAAATTACTGCCCTGAATATATCTCATTTCG
>JAYELV010000136.1:0-15372 GCA_034717755.1 Pseudomonadota bacterium
AAGTTCATCGTCCCGGAGTCGGACACCTGTTGCTAAAAATCGAGGAATTCGAGCTGAGCAACGTGCGTGTTATACGCCATGACGCCGCCGAAGTCCTGAAAGCGCTAGCGGATAATTCACTTGCGGGCGTGATGCTGTTTTTCCCGGATCCCTGGCACAAAAAAAAACACCGTAAACGCCGCATTTTACAGCCAGCCTTCATGCAGCAGATGTCTCGCCTGATCAGCAAGGGGGGAATCTTTCACGCCGCAACCGACTGGGAGGATTATGCGCAGCAAATGATGGAGGTTGTGTCACATTTTGATCAGTTTGAAAATATCGCAGGCGCCGGCGGCTTTTGTGAGCGCCCGGATGATCGACCGCTGACCAAATTCGAGCAACGTGGACAACGTCTGGGGCATGGGGTTTGGGATCTCGTTTTGCGAAAAGTCACATAACTGTTTTTCATTCATGCCGCAACTCAGACTCAAGCAGTTTTCCCCTCTGATCCTCGAACCACTGGATCTGGTGGTCGATGAAGGTGAGACTGTGACACTGTCAGGCCCTTCGGGCAGCGGCAAAAGCCAGCTGCTGAGAGCAATTGCCGACCTGGATCCCCACAACGGGACGGCCTGGATTGGGGATTCTGCTGCTGACAAGATGCCTGCGCCGCAATGGAGACGAAAAGTCGGCTATCTGCCTGCTGATAGTTCCTGGTGGGAGGAGCTTGTCGGAGTGCATTTTTCTGAAACGCCAGAGCTGGATGCGCTTGGACTGACGGAGGCAATTTTGCACTCCTCCGTCGCTCACATCTCCAGTGGCGAGCGCCAGCGACTTGCCGTATTGAGAATGCTGCAGCAGCAACCACAGATTTTACTATTGGATGAACCAACAGCCAACCTCGATCCACACCATACCCTGCTGGTCGAAGAGTGGATTCTCAAGTATCAGCAGCACAACGGCGCTCCGATCCTGTGGGTCTCCCATGATCCCGAACAGCGCCTACGCGTCGGTAAGCGCCATTTTGAGATCCATGACAAGAAGGTAGTTCAAACATGACGTTGATCACCCTGACGCCCTTCGACCTTGCTCTTGCCTCGTCTCTGGTGCTGTTGCTGGCGCTGCTTTCGTGGCGCATGCAGCTTGGAGTAGAACGGCAGTTGCTGATCGCCGCACTGCGCAGTGCAGTACAGTTGATCCTGATTGGATTTGTGCTGAAACTGCTGTTTGCGCAGTCAAATCCTTTTTTCATCGGGCTGCTGGCGCTACTGATGCTGTCAGTGGCCGGCTTTGAGGTGATGTCCCGCCAGCAACGGAGCTTTACCGGCCTGTGGGGATACGGCATCGGCGCCCTGTCGATGTTTCTCTCCTCTTTCAGCGTCGCGCTCATTACGCTGTGGGTCATTCTGCAGCCGGATCCCTGGTATACGCCTCAGTATGCGATTCCACTGCTCGGCATGCTGCTTGGAAACACCATGACAGGCATTGCCCTGAGTCTTGATAATCTCACACGCACTGCCTGGGATAAACGTCACCAGATAGAGGCACAGCTGCTGTTGGGGCATGATGCCCGGCAGGCCATTAGCAGCATCCGCCGCGATGCGCTGCGCTCAGGGCTGATACCTATCATCAACAGCATGGCGGCTGCCGGCATCGTCAGCCTGCCCGGGATGATGACCGGACAGATTCTGGCGGGAAGCCCTCCGCTGGAAGCAGCAAAGTATCAACTGCTGATCATGTTTCTGATCGCTTCGGGCACAGGGCTAGGCAGTATGGCAGCCATCTGGAGCGGTTCGAAGCGTCTGTTTGACGAGCGTCAACGGTTGAGACTGGACCGGTTGAAGAAAAGATAATCTGAAAGAACCATACAAGCTTTTCAACCACGAAAGTCACGAAGAAAGAGAAGCGAATTATACGTGTGGTTCGTAGTTGTTGAGCACACCTGCCATTAGAGCAGCAGACGTAGTTTTTCAATAACTCTGTGCAGGGAAGCAGGGTTAGGATTTGCTTTTCAGGGCTGTAGAAAACAGGGATGTTTTATCAGAGCTTACAGGGATGTATTCACGCGTCCCTGAAAGGCTGATCCTGACCCTGCGCAAACTCAAATAATGCCCGGGATTATTGAATAAGTTACCAGCAGGCTACTCCAACACCCCATTTTTCAGGGTGATGACTCTATCCATACGTTCCGTCAGGCGTTGATCGTGGGTTACGACGACGAATGCGGTTCCCATATCATGTGTCAGCTTGAGCATCAGTTCGTAGATTCTGTCGGCATTTTTTTGATCCAGGTTTCCGGTTGGCTCGTCGGCAAGTACGCATTGCGGTTCACCTGCCAGCGCCCGGGCCAACGCCACTCGCTGGCGTTCTCCTCCTGAAAGCTGTGATGGCCGATGCCCGGCGCGGTGATCCATCTCGATCGCATGCAGCCAGTGTTGCGCCTGCTCTGCCGCCTCGTGCTTATCGACACCACGGATCAACAGCGGCATGGCCACATTTTCCAGCGCTGTCAACTCCTGAAGAAGATGATGGAATTGATAGACGAATCCCAGTGAGCGGTTTCTCAGGCGGTTGCGCACTCTCTCCCTGATGGTGAAGAGATTCTCACCTGCAAGCGTCACCGTACCCGAGGTCGGCTGGTCGAGACCGCCAAGGCAGTGCAGCAGGGTGCTCTTGCCCGATCCGGAGCTGCCGATAATCGACAGGCTCTCCCCTTTTCTGACATCCAGCGAGACCCCCTTGAGCACCTCGACAGAGAGTTCCCCATCCGAGAATGTACGCACCAGGTCACGGCATGAGAGGATAATATTGGATTCAGCATCACTCATAGCGCAATGCCTCCGCCGGCTGCACTTTTGATGCCCGCCATGCGGGAAAAAGCGCAAACAGAATGGTGATGACAAAGGCAAAGGAGGCAATCAGTGTGACATCCTGCCAGTGAACATCAGAAGGGAGTCTGCTGATGTAGTAGAGGTCGGGATTGATAGCCTGAAAGCCCAGCGCGGACTCCAGTGCGCTAACAATGGTTTCAACATTGACTGCCAGCAGGATGCCTGAAATGACCCCCAGCAGCACACCGAAGGTGCCGATGGTGGTTCCCTGCACCAGGAATATCTTCATGATGCTGCCCGAAGATGCCCCCAGGGTGCGCAGGATGGCGATGTCGCTCTGTTTCTCCGTCACCACCATGATCATTGCAATGATGACCGAAAATGCCGCCACCAGCACGATCAGAAAAAGAATAAAACCCATCATGCGCTTCTCTGTCGCCAGCGCTTCAAAAAAGTTGCGGCGATAACTCGACCAGTCCCTGACATAGTAATAATCCTCCATCTGGTTGGCCAGTTCATAGGAGATACGCTGTGCATCATAGAGGTCATTCACCTTGAGACGCACACCTGTCACCGCATCCCCGAGTCGGTTCAGCCTGGCCACATCGCGTATGTGCGCCAGCGCCACGCCGGTATCAAAATCGCCCATACCGACCTCGAAAACACCTGAAACAGTAAAGCGTTTAAGACGCGGCATGGTGCCCACAGGGGTAACTATTGCGTGAGGTGTAATCACTGTGACCTTTTCGCCGACAGCTACGCCAAGATTACGGGCAAGTTCGACACCCAGAACAATGTGATAACTCTTCGCCTTGAGGTCATCCAGCGAGCCGCTGTTCATATGCTCTCCGACATCCGCTACCGCAGCCTCGAGTTGAGGATCGATACCACGGATCAAGGCGCCGGAGACAAGCTGTCCGTTCACCAGCATCACCTGGGACTCCGCATAAGGAGCGGCAGCGACCACATCAGGATGCTGTTTAGCAAGTTCCATCACCTGCGGCCAGTCCTGCAGTCCCCCGTCGGTCGATGTGATGGTCGCATGAGAGACCATGCCAAGGATGCGCTCACGTATCTCTTTATGAAAGCCGTTCATGACTGACAGCACCACGATCAATGCCATCACTCCGATCATAATACCGACCATGGAAGCCAGGGAGATGAAGGAGATGAAGTGATCTTTATGTTTGGCTCGCGTGTAACGGAAGCCGAGAAAATATTCGTAGGGCTGATACATGACGCGCATTAAACCATAAATCAGGTTGGAAAGTTTCTCTAATGATCAATAAATGTGGCTCAAGTTGGTATCCATTCGCCATTAATCCCATTCCAGAAAAGGCCGCAGAGATATCCTGACTAATTTACTGGGAAATTAATACTCTCAAAAGAGATACAATGCTTATCGCCGATGAAAATCACACAAGGAGAAACAGATGAATGTCACTCACCTCATTGCCGCAACTGCCACTACTGCATTGCTACTTGCTGGTTTTGGTTCCAGCGTATCTGCCGAAGAAAACATAAGCGTAGGCATCAGCAGCGATAGTAAAAAGGTTGAGTTCACGCATGATGGAAAAAAGCTGACGATTATGCGAAATCAGGACCCGCTCAATACCATCAATCCCAATTTCGCACTAACATCCCGTAACTGCCCCCCTTTCTGTATTCTACCGATGGTTGTTGCTCCCGGCGTCGAGACCATTGCTGAACTCGAAATTATCGACTACATAAAAACAATGTCTGATGGAGATGACTCGATACTGGTGATTGACTCACGCACTCCGGACTGGGTTGCGCGTGGCACCATTCCCGGTGCAGTCAATATCCCGTGGACAAAAATCAGACCCAAGAGCGGCGCCACCACAGAAGAGATAATTAAAATCCTGACGGAGCGTTTTGGCGCCAAACTCGCCGGGGAAGCGGATGAGTTCTCGGTTGATGAAGCGATCGCAGAGGGAGACACCAGCAAAGTTTTTGATTACTCCAAAGCAAAAACCCTGGTGATGTTCTGCAACGGAATGTGGTGCGGCCAATCACCAGCCAATATCAAAACATTATTAAAATTCGGTTATCCGGCAGAAAAAATAAAGTGGTATCGTGGAGGCATGCAGGGATGGGAGATACTGGGCTTGACGACGATCAAACCTTGATATGTAAATTCTCAATAACCTCGTGTGAATGCTGTCATTGCGAGGAGCCAGAGGCGACGTGGCAATCTGGTTACAAACATCTCTTCGTGCTCTTCGTGTCCTTCGTGGTGAGTATTTTTCTACATTTAAAATTACTATCATTGATGACTAATCAGATGCTTCATCTGTGCAACAGCCTCTTTCCATCCTGTAAAAACGGCACGGCTGACAATGGAGTGGCCAATGTTCAACTCCTGAATAGCAGGGATTGCAGCAATAGCCTGTACATTATGATAATCAAGGCCATGGCCGGCATTGACCTGCAGACCCAGCTCCACGCCATAGTCAACTGCATCTTTAATACGCTCGAACTCTCTCAGTCGCTGCGCTGTTGTCAACGCATCAGCATAGTGCCCGGTATGAATTTCTACCACAGGAGCGCCGACTCTGCGGGCAGCTTCCAGCTGTGATTTGTCCGCATCGATAAAGAGTGACACACGCACCTCTGCGTCAGCGAGCTGAAGACAATAATCCAGGAGATAATCTTGCTGCGATACCACATCCAGCCCCCCCTCGGTGGTCAGCTCTTCACGCCTCTCCGGCACCAGGCAGCTGTCATGCGGTCGTATTCTGCGGGCAATCTCCAGCATCTCGGGCGTAGCCGCCATTTCCAGATTCATGCGCGTCTGTAGAATATCATTCAGCATCTCCACATCACGATCCTGAATATGCCTGCGATCCTCGCGCAAATGCAGTGTGATTGCATCAGCTCCCGCCTCTTCGGAGAGCAGCGCCGCCTGTATCGGATCCGGGTAACGTGTTCCCCGCGCCTGACGCAGCGTTGCGATATGATCGATGTTAACGCCGAGTAATTTTTCCATAGTTGATTCTCACGGATGTTGTAAAAAGCCACGATTCCCATCATACAGGTAGCGCAAAATCTATCGGTTGCTGCACCAGATCGTCAGCTCTGTAGGGCGTAATAAGCGACAGCGCATTGCGCCGTATGGAATGGTGCAATGCGCTTCGTTTATTGACACCCTACGGCTTTAAAATTTCTCCGACCTACCTAACGGAACAACTCCCGGCTCTTGAGAGGTTTATAGTCCAGGGAGTGGTCGATAAGGCGACGCATCAGCAGTTTTGCTTCGTGCCTCTCGCGGGCATGCCGCCACTCTCCCTGATGCAACGCAAGCAGTGTTTTACCTTGAATCAGCACATCTGCTTCACTGCAACCCTGTGTGACTCCCTGCCCGATAGTATAGGAATAGCTTTCATTACTGCTGACCGGCTCGCCTTCACAGGTCGTATCAAGAATCACGCCATAACCGGTTTCCTGCAACAACTGCAATTCGAAGCGGCGCAACTCCCAATCAGGGTGTTCGCTATACTTCAGATGCAGCAGCGTCTTCCAGTAAAGCTGCATGAGGTTGTCGCAGGCGTCACCGCGTGGCAATAGACGCATCAGGAGTTCATTCAGATAGAAACCGCAATAGAGCACTTTTTTTTTCAGATCCAGCGGCTTTTCTGCAGCTTCGGCATGCGTCAGCGTCATCACTTCGCCACGGCCTCTCCATTGCAGTGTCAGGGGCTGGAATGGCTGCAGCGTCCCCTTGAGCCGCCCTTTGGCCGCGCCCCTTGCAATCAGCGGCATGCGCCCCTCTCCAGCAACCAGGCACTCCAGCAGCAGACTGCTATTTTGATAGGGACGGCGATGCAGTAAAAACGCCGCTCGCATCAGGGGTCGAGATAACCAAGTGAAGAGAGTGCCGCCTCATCCGAAGACCAGCTCTTTTTCACTTTTATCCAGACATCCAGCCACACTTTCCTGGCGAAACAGCTCTCCATGGATTCGCGGGCAATACGCGCCGTCTCCTTCAGTGCCGCCCCTTTCCTGCCAATAATGATTCGCTTCTGCCCTTCCCGTTCCACCCAGATCACAGCCCCTATTCTGTAACGCCCGTCAACACTTTCAAACTTTTCAATCTCAACCGTCAATGCATAGGGAATCTCTTTGGCATAGCGGCGCGTGAGTTGTTCACGCAACAGCTCCGCCGCCATGAAGCGTTCAGATTTATCAGTGACCTGGTCTTCGGGAAAGAAGTTGTCTCCTTGCGGCAGATGCGCCAGCACCCTGTTCTCGATGATGTCGATATTGTCCTGCTTGAGTGCGGAGACAGGAATCATCTCGACAAAGTCTGCAGCATCAAAGCTGGAGAGATAGGCAAGCAACGACTCCTTGCGTTCCAGCAGATCGATCTTGTTGACCGCCAGGATCGCCGCTTTTCCGCTTCGCCGGATGCTGCTGAGCACTGCCTCATCCTCTTCGGTCCAGACATCCGCCTGCACAACAAACAGAATCACATCGACATCATGCAGCATGCGCTCGGCAGTCTGATTGAGTACCCGGTTGAGTCCCTTTGTTCCACGACGATGGATCCCCGGCGTATCGACAAAAACAATCTGCCCCTGTTCGAGGGTTTTGATCCCCAGAATTGCGTGACGCGTGGTCTGCGGCTTGTGTGAAGTGATGGCGACTTTCTGCCCGACCATCTGATTGAGGAGTGTCGATTTGCCGACATTGGGACGGCCGACAATCGCCGCATAACCACACCGGTTTGTAGTCACTTCACGAGTTCCTCTAGCATTTTTCGTGCAGCATCCTGCTCAGCCTTGCGGCGCGACATACCGTTCCCCAGTGCTTCCATTTTCAATGCTTTGACGCGGCATTTCACCGAGAAACGCTGCTGATGCTGTTTGCCGCTGACCGAAATAACCTCATAGTCCGGCACTGGCAGATTGAGAGACTGCAAATGCTCCTGCAAACGGGTCTTGGGATCTTTTTCACACTGCTCCAGTGACAATTTCTGCAACCGTTGTAAAAAGAGATGATCGATCAATTTTTCAACAGCGTCACTCCCCAGTTCAAGGTAAGTCGCGCCCAGGATCGCTTCGACAGCGTCAGCAAGCGTCGAGTCCCTGGACTGTCCTCCTGCGCGCAATTCTCCGGCGCCCATGAGAAGATATTGACTAAGTTGAATTTCTGCGCCAATCTCGGCCAGCGTCTGACGCCTCACCAGCAATGAGCGCAGGCGGCTCAATTGCCCTTCACTTGCCTGCGGAAAACGCCGGTAGAGACGGTGAGCAATCACCATTCCAAGAACCGCATCACCCAGGTATTCGAGGCGCTCATTATTGATGCTGCCTGCGCTACGGTGGGTCAGTGCCTGCTCAAACAAGGCAAGATGCTGAAAAGGGAGGTTCAGCTGATTAGCCAGGTGTTCAGCCGCAAGTTTCAACGGATCGGGATGCGCGCTGTTTCTTCAAAGTCCATCACCACTTTCATGTTGCCGGCAAGTGGTTTGCTTTCAGTGTACTTCACCTTGATCTGGTAGCTCTGCTCGACGCGCTTGATCCTGACGTTCTTCGCATTAAGATGGTAGATTCCATTCATGTGAATGCGCGCCATCAGGCTTTGTTTTATTTTATTGGGCGATGTCTTGAACAGTTTTGGATCTGTCTCCATCTCCCTGAGCAAAGATTTCAACGTCCAATTTTCGAAATAGACCGTTCCTGTTTTCAGTGCGAACAGCCCCAGCGCCAGCACCATCATGGCGATGACCAGCATGCCGAGTGCTGATGCACCCTGCTGTTTTTTCAAGTTAGTCAATTGAATCACCGATTCTCCCCCAGTCAATTGGAAAGCCCTCTCTCTTCCAGTCCAGATTCATCCAGATCATCGTCGCCCTGCCGACCAGATTCTCCTCCGGAACAAAGCCCCAGCAGCGACTGTCGCGGCTGTTATCCCTGTTATCCCCCATCGCGAAATAGTGTCCCTCGGGAACAGTCACGGGACCTGTCGCGAGATATGGACAGCGCAGTTCACGTCCGGGATGCACCAGAATCTGGTGTTCAACATCGCCGAGCATCTCGTTAAAATGATAGTCGCCAGTCTCAACTTTTCCAGAGCCCACTCCCTCATAAATCCCTATTTTCTGCTGCTGTTGCGGCTTACCGTTAACATAAAGCACTTTGCTCTTATATTCAAGCACATCACCGGGTACTCCAACAACGCGCTTGATGAAATCAATGGATTTATCTTCCGGAAAACGAAAAACAGCCACATCACCGCGTTGCGGTTCGCCGACATCAAAAATTTTGCTATGCGTCACCGGAAGACGCAGTCCATAGGCGTATTTATTGACGACAATAAAATCCCCTACCAGCAGGGTCGGCATCATCGAACCCGATGGAATTTTGAAAGGTTCGAACACAAATGAACGCAGGATCAGCACCACCAGGATAACCGGGAATATAGAGCGTGATATATCGATGAGGACATGTTCCTTGACATTCTCACCTCGCTTTTTTGAATAGATGAGCACATCCATCAGCCAGATCACTCCCATCACGACGAGAGCAATGACCAGAATAAGTCCGATATTTAATGACATAAATAATCTCAGTAAAGTAAGGTTTTAAGTTTTAGGTTTTAGGTTTTAAGACTTAAAACCTAAAACCTAACAACCTAAAACTTCCCTAATCCTTTCCTATTTTTAATACTGCAAGAAATGCATCCTGGGGGATCTCGACACTGCCCACCTGCTTCATGCGTTTTTTACCTGCTTTCTGTTTTTCCAGCAGCTTGCGTTTACGCGTGATATCACCGCCATAACATTTGGCGGTCACATTTTTTCGCAACGCTTTGACATTCGTGCGCGCAATGATTTTGCTGCCGATCGCTGCCTGAATTGCAACATCAAACATCTGTCGCGGAATCAGCTCTTTCATCTTCGCGGTTAAATCGCGACCCCGTGTTTGCGCCTGATCCCTGTGCACAATAATCGACAGTGCATCGACCGACTCCCCATTGATCAGGACTTCAAGCTTGATCAGGGGCGCCGCCTGAAAATGACTGAACTCATACTCGAACGAGGCATAACCCCGGCTGACGGATTTGAGGCGATCAAAAAAATCGAGCACCACTTCGTTCATCGGAAGTTCATAAGAGACCTGTACCTGGCCACCAAGATACTGCATGTTTTTCTGTACACCACGTTTTTCTATGCACAGGGTGATGACCGCTCCGAGATGATTTTGCGGCACCAGGATCGTGGCCAGAATGATCGGCTCACGAATCTCCTCGATCACACCGGGATCAGGAAGATCCGCCGGATTATCGACTTTCACGACCTCGCCGTCTCTGCGCTCGATCTCATAGATCACTGTCGGAGCCGTGGTCACCAGGTCAAGATCATACTCACGCTCCAGACGCTCCTGCACGATCTCCATGTGCAGGAGTCCGAGGAAACCACAGCGAAAGCCGAATCCAAGCGCCTGCGAGGTTTCAGGTTCAAAATGCAGTGCTGCGTCATTCAGACGCAGCTTGCGCAGCGCTTCGCGCAGGTTCTCATAATCCTCGGAGCTGACCGGATAGAGGCCGGAGAACACCCGCGGCTGCATCTCTTCAAAACCTGTCAGGGGTTCGGATGCCTTGTTGTCTGTCAGGGTGATGGTGTCACCAACGGGAACACCGTCGATCTCCTTGATGCCGGCAATCAGGTAGCCCACTTCTCCGGCGGATAGACGCCCGGTCTCTTTCATTTTTGGAGTAAACACGCCAACCTTATCCGCCTGGTAGGTGCGTCCGGACGACATCACCGTGATTTTGTCACGGTTGCCGAGCGAGCCATTGACGATGCGGATCAGTGAGATCACACCTACATAGGAGTCGAACCATGAATCAATAATCAACGCCTGCAAAGGCGCCTCTGTATCTCCTTCAGGCGGTGGAATTACCTCCACCAGCTTATCCAGCAATTCCCTGATGCCGACTCCGCTCTTGGCGCTGACCCGCAGTGCATCCTCTGCATCCAGGCCGATAATCTCTTCGATTTCGTTGATGACTCTCTCCGGCTCAGCCGAAGGGAGGTCAATCTTGTTCAGAACAGGCAGCACTTCGAGGCCCTGCTCAATTGCCGTGTAGCAATTTGCCACGCTTTGCGCCTCGACACCCTGCGCCGCATCCACGACCAGCAATGCGCCTTCACAGGCTGCCAGCGAACGCGAAACCTCATAGGAAAAATCAACGTGCCCGGGAGTATCAATAAAATTCAGCTGATAGGTTTCACCATCATTCGCCTGATAATCAAGCGTGACGCTCTGTGCCTTGATGGTGATGCCGCGCTCACGTTCAAGATCCATGGAATCGAGAACCTGTGCCTCCATATCGCGCTCACTGAGCCCGCCGCACAGCTGGATAAATCGGTCGGCAATGGTCGATTTACCATGATCGATGTGCGCAATGATGGAAAAGTTCCGGATGTGGCTAAGGTCGGTCATTCAGTCTGCAATCAATAGATAGTGGCTAGTACGATAGATATGAGCAGCTCACAGAAACCACAGTTCCCGCTCACAAGACTGCGCATGATAACAAAATTGAGGCATGCAGGCGGAGATATTAACCCCGTTGGCAGTTGGCAGTTGGCAGAGTAATTTCTCAATAACTCCGTGCAGAAAAGCAGGGTTGGGACTTGCTTTTCAGGGCTGTATAAAACAGGGATGTTTTATCAGAGCTTACAGGGATGTATTCACGCGTCCCTGAAAGGCTGGTCCTGACCCTGCGCAAACCCAAATCATGCACGGGAATATTGAGAAGTTACCGATACACATGGAGTTATTCGCTTCGCTCACCCTTCGGGCCGCCCTGTGGGCGTTCAAAGCGCAAGCGCTTTAGTCCGGCTAAAAGACTGCCGGAATGACGAGGTTTTACGAGCGTTTCTGTTGATAGATATTTATGCAGTCCAGTACTATTGATCCCTTGATAATTACTGCATTGCCAACCTCAAGCTTGTTGTTATTGTTTTGCTGACGACTGCTAACTGCCTACTGCAGACTTTGTATTCCTGTAAACTGCATACTCACGACTACAAACTTTTTTTCTGGTAAGCGCATGACAAAAACCGCTCCCTCAGCAGACTCCCTGGCATCACAGACTGACCGGCATGCACTCTATGAACTCTCGGTGCAGTGCCCTGAAGCCGAGGTTGATTTTATTGGAGATGCTTTTCTGAAGCTGAAAAAACGCAAGGCGCTAAGCCTGCGGGAAGATTTTTGCGGGACTGCCGCCGTCTGCTGTGAATGGATCAGACGCAGCAGCCGCAACACCGCTATTGGTGTTGATCTCGATGCAGCTGTGCTGGAATGGGGGAAAACACACCAGGCTTCGCAACTTGACAACAGCCAGAAGAGGCGACTGACTCTGTACAATCAAGATGTACAGACGGTAGACTGCGCTCAAGTAGATGCCATTGTGGCGATGAATTTCAGTTACTGGCTATTCAAGGAGCGCAAGCTGCTGAAACGCTACTTCAAAAGCACCTGCAATGCGCTTGTTGAAGACGGTGCACTTTTCCTCGATGCCTATGGCGGTTATGAATCCTTTCAGGAGATCGAAGAGCAGCGCGAGATCGATGAAAATGGCCAGGCCTTTACCTATGTGTGGGAACAGGAGAGGTTCAACCCGGTTGACAACGGCCTGATCTGTTCAATTCATTTTGAGTTCGATGATGGTTCACGCATCGAGCGCGCCTTCCACTATGACTGGCGCTTGTGGACACTACCGGAGATCCGTGATCTGCTGCTGGAATGCGGCTTTTCCAGGGTAACGACTTACTGGCAGGGATTCGACAAAGATGGCGAGGGAGACGGCGATTTCAAGCCCGTCACACAGGCGGATGCAGACGCCGGATGGATCTGCTACCTGGTTGCAGAGAAATAGTTGTAACTATTCGTCATTGCGAGCGAAGGGGAACGCCAGCACCTCCTCGATGTGATCGACACCACAGCGCAGCATCAACAACCTGTCGATTCCCAGCGCCACGCCGGAGCAATCAGGCAGGCCATCTTCAAGTGCCTGGAGAAAATGCTCATCGAGCGGCAGTATCTCGCTGCCAGATTGCCGGCGCTTGCTGTTTTCAGCCTCAAAGCGCTGCCGCTGCTCAGCAGCATCCGCCAATTCGTGAAAGCCATTCGCCAGCTCCATGCCTTGAAAATAGTATTCAAAACGTTCGGCCAGCCGTGAGTCCTGTGTTGAGAGTTGAGACAATGACGCCTGTGCAGCCGGATAGTCATACACAATGACTCCCTGCTGCTGTTTTAACCAGGAACCCACGCAGAGCTCGAACAGTACTTCTATGAGCCAACCAGTTTCAGCTGACTCGGGTATGACAACTCCCGCACTCTCAGCCCTCTGCCGTAATTGCGCAGGAGATGCGCTAAATAGATCCAAACCGGTGTGGGTGACGAAAAGATCTGCATAGCGATAGCGCTCTGCTGCAGCGCAACCGGGCAGCAGTTGTATCAGCAATGCATCAACCTCGTCCATCAGCTGAAAATGGTCAAAGTCAATGCGATACCACTCCAGCAGAGTGAACTCGGGATTATGCAAACGGCCGCATTCACCGTTGCGGAAAGTGTGGCAAATCTGAAAAATCGAACCGCTGCCCGCTGCAAGCAGGCGCTTCATCGGAAATTCGGGCGAGGTGTGCAGGTAAAGGGTCTGTGATCTGTGACTGCCAGGCTGACGATAACCTGACTGCATCGGCTCAATGGCAGCATCCGGGTTCGCCGAGGATGAAAGAAGCGGGGTCTCTACTTCAAGCACGCCTCTGTGAGCAAAATAACCACGTATCTCACTCAACAGAGAAGCACGCTGCTGCAGCACTCTGATTGATGCAACGGGCCTATGTGCATTATGCTCGCGAGACATACTCTCCGCTGCGGGTATCCACCTTCACCACTTCATCGACCTGCACGAATAACGGAACCCGTATGACGGCGCCTGTTTCGAGAGTAGCGGGTTTTCCACCACCGCCCGAGGTATCACCCTTGAGACCGGGATCAGTATCAGTGATACGCAGTGTCACAAAATTGGGCGCTTCGACAATCAACGGATTGCCGTTCCATAAAGTCACGTTGCAATCATCCTGCTCCTTGATCCATTTGATCGAACCTGCAACTGCCGCTTCGCTGGCGGCATACTGTTCGAAGCTCTGAGAATCCATAAAATGCCAGAACTCACCATCGGTATAGAGGTATTGCAGTGTGGTTTCCAATACATCGGCTGCTTCAACACTCTCGCCGGATTTGAATGTTTTTTCGATAACACGGCCTGTTTTCAGATTTCTGATCTTGACGCGACTGAAGGCCTGTCCTTTTCCGGGTTTGACGAATTCATTTTCAATGATCGAATAGGGGTCATTATCAAGCATAAACTTGAGACCACTGCGGAATTCGTTGGTATTGTAGGTTGCCATTGTTTCCTCGAAAGCAGCAATTGAATAAACCCGACTATGATACCCCGAAGCACAGCAATACCAAAGAGCCCATCCTGGCAACGACAATTGGCCCGCTCATTTACCCGGCTGCCCGCGTTTCTCGAATGGCTTGGTCTCGACAGAGGTGAGCTGTCGCACCGGTGTGATGACTCTGCTGACTTCCCTTTTCGAGTCACCCGTGATTTTGCATCACGCATTCACAAGGGTGACGCTAACGATCCTCTGCTGTTACAGGTTTTACCACTGCAGCAGGAATCGATTGTTGCCGATGGTTTTAGCCTCGATCCGGTTGGCGATGCGCAGGCGGCTGTTTCACAGGGCGTTCTGCAAAAATACAATGGACGCGCCCTGCTGATCTCCACTGCTGCTTGCGCCATTCATTGCCGCTACTGTTTTCGCCGCCACTTTCCCTATCAGCAACAGCATCTTGAGAAGCAACTCAGCGATGAGACCCTCGAAAAGCTCAATACTCCGGATATCTGCGAAATCATACTCAGCGGCGGTGATCCGCTGACTCTCAACGACAAGCGGCTTGCGCAGTTGTTGTTGCAACTGAGACAGCTACCCCATCTAAAGCGACTGCGCATGCATACGCGAATGCCGGTCATCCTGCCATCCAGAGTCACGCCTGAGCTGGTTGAGATGCTGCGGGATTTTCCATTGCCGGTGACAACAGTGCTGCACATCAACCATCCCAACGAACTCGATGAGAGTGTCGCTTCAGCCTTGCGTGAACTGCGGCAGAGCGACACGCATATTTTGAATCAGGCAGTGCTGCTCAAAGGGATCAACGACTCGCCGGAGATACTGCGGGAGTTGTGTGAAAAAGGATTCGACATGGGGATCCTCCCCTACTATGTGCATCAACTCGACAGAGTGCATGGCAGTGCGCATTTTCAGGTCTCCACAGAACGCGCGCTCGAGCTTGAAGAGCAGTTGAGAAAAGAACTTCCAGGTTATCTGCTTCCAAAGTTTGTCACGGAAATTGCAGGCAAGTACTCGAAGATACCATTGGGGAGGTTTTAAGTTTTAGGTGGTTAGGTTTTAGGTTTTAGGTCAATAGCCTGTGCACTTAAAACGTAATTTCTCAATAAG
>JAYELV010000137.1:0-4066 GCA_034717755.1 Pseudomonadota bacterium
CGGCGACGGCAACAAATACAACGATATCTTTGCCGCCAACCGTGAAGTGATCAAGGATCCCGACCTGATCTACCCGGGACAAAAAATCCGCATTCCGCTGGCTTAACAAAGTTGGCAGTTGGCAGTTCGCAGTCGTCAGTTTGCAGTAAAACATACAGCAGAAACTGCCAACTTTCTTTTCTGATTTTGCTGCAAACTGCCAACTTAATAAAAAAACCGGAGCAGATGCTCCGGTTTTTTTATGCTTCAACCCTGATCAGGATCAATCAGAGAATGTAAGCACGCTCATCGTGTTGAGAGATATCGAGGCCTTCTGTCTCCTCCTCCTCGGTCACACGCAGGCCGATCAGCAGATCAAGCACTTTCAGGATGATGAAAGTCACAACAGCGGTGTAGACAAGAACGACACCGATGCTATATGCCTGCGTCATCACCTGGCCGGCAATGCTGTCATTGTCACCGCCGAAGCCAGTGCCGCCGAGTGAGGTTGCACAGAAGACGCCTGTCAGCAGCGCGCCGATGATGCCACCGATACCGTGAACACTGAAAGCATCCAGCGAGTCATCAAAACCCAGTGCAGGCTTGATTTTTACAGCCGCGATGAAACAGCCCAGACCGGAAGCGGCGCCAATCGCGAGGGCTCCCATGGGACCGACAAAGCCCGCAGCCGGTGTTATGGCGACCAGGCCTGCTACGGCGCCCGATGCGATACCCAGGACACTGGGCTTGCCGTGGGAGATCCACTCAGCCAGCATCCATACAACTGCAGCCATTGCAGCAGCAATCTGGGTCACAGCCATCGCCATACCAGCGGTGCCGTCTGCAGCGGCCGCACTACCGGCATTGAAACCAAACCAGCCGACCCACAGCATGGCTGCGCCAACGATGGTAAACATCAGGTTATGCGGAGGCATCGGAGTCTTTTGGTAGCCTTTACGCTTGCCGATAACGATCGCTGCAACCAGACCGGCCACACCGGCATTGATATGTACGACTGTACCACCAGCGAAATCGAGAACACCATCAGCAGCCAGGAAACCGCCGTCACCCCACACCCAGTGTGTGATAGGCGCATAGATGACCGTGACCCAGATCACCATGAAGATCAGCATCGCAGAGAACTTCATACGCTCTGCAAAAGCGCCGACGATCAACGCCGGGGTAATAATGGCGAATGTCATCTGGAAGGTCATGAAGACGGACTCGGGAATCGTGCCGCTCATGCTGTCAACGGTCAAACCGGAGAGAAACAGTTTATCGAGGCCTCCCCAGTAGGCGCCCTCGCCGCCAAAAGCGATGCTGTAGCCGTAAAGCGCCCAGATGACTGTCATAACGGCGGTAATGGCAAAACACTGCATCATCACCGACAGGCCATTCTTCGCCCGCGTCATGCCTGCATAGAAGAGACTCAATCCGGGAATGGTCATAAACAGAACAAGTACTGTCGACATCAGCATCCAGGCGGTATCGCCGCTGTTGAGAACAGTCTCTTCTGCGAAAGCAATTGACGGAAGCACCGCGGCAGCCATCGCTGCCGTCCCTGCCATCACTTTATTGGATATTTTTAATTTACTCATCGATAGGTCTCCTGTAATTTCAGAGTGCATCAGAACCGGTTTCACCGGTACGAATACGCATAACATTCTCGATCGCCGAGACAAAAATCTTGCCGTCGCCAATCTTGCCTGTCTGCGCCGCCTTGCTGATGGCCTCGATGACCTGATCGAGCATATCTGCAGAGACAGCCGCCTCAATCTTCACTTTTGGCAGGAAATCCACCACATACTCTGCACCGCGATAGAGTTCGGTATGCCCCTTCTGCCGGCCAAAGCCTTTCACTTCGGTTACTGTAATACCGGAGAGACCGATATCTCCCAGTGCTTCACGTACATCATCCAGCTTAAACGGCTTGATGATGGCTGTTATCATTTTCATTGCTAGCTGCTCCAGTCAATGTGAAAAGTTATATTTCGCCGGTTTTCCGGCTTGCAATTACCTCAGAAGCAAATAGCGTGCCAATTTTTTAGCTGATGAAAAACAAATCGTAGCTATTCAGTTCGTTCGGGGCCGTCACTGCTATTGGCCATATCTTCCGGAAAACGTCGTAAATACATCCATGGTCGCTTCCGGCATCCTGCCTCTGGCGACACTGATACATCCATGTATGACGTAGGCTCGTGTCGGCATCCATGCCTCCAACGTTTCCTGCAGATATACCCAATAGCAGTGACTCTTTTCTTTTATGCCTTTTTTTGAAGATGCTGAATAGTTACAACATCTCATAATCTGTGTTTATCTGTGTTCATCTGTGGTTAAAAAAAGGCATTGACCCCAATAGCACGCACTCTATTGGTGCGCTATTGAATGTTGAGAGAATAATCTTTAGGATTCACCTATGAGAATAACTTCAATGCTTGTGCCCCTGCTCGTGCTACTGAGCCTGACAGGCTGCAACCAGGTGGAATCCACCGCCAAACTCCATGGTAAGACCATGGGGACCAGCTGGTCGCTGACACTTTCGAATCCCACGACAGCAACTCTCAGCAGACAACTGCAGACGCAAATCGAGGAGTTGCTGGAAAACATCAACTCCCTGATGTCTACCTGGCGCACAGATTCAGAGATCAGCCGCTTTAACACCTCCAGCTCAACAGAGTGGATCGACATCTCCCCGCAAACATACTCTCTGCTGCAGCAGGCAGTACTGATTCACCAACAGTCGGGAGGAGCTTTCGATCCGACGGTGTCACCCCTGGTCGAACTATGGGGATTTGGGCACACCCTTCCCTCGCAGGCAATTCCTGACGATGCGCAGATTCAATCAAAACTGCTGCACACCGGCCTGAAGAAGCTGCAACTGGATGATTCGGCGCCACGCATACGTAAAAGCATCCCGCAACTTCATCTCGACCTCTCTGCAATTGCCAAAGGCTATGCAGTAGATGAAGTTGCACGGCTTGTTTCAGCGGCGGGCATAGAGGATTACCTGGTAGAGATTGGTGGTGAAATGCGCATTTCCGGGAACAATCCACAAGCAGAACCATGGAGAGTTGCGATCGAATATCCTCACCTTGACAAACTGCGTTCGGCAGTTGCCATACTGAACCTGACCAATGCCGCCATTGCCACCTCCGGCGATTATCGCAATTTTGTCGAAATCGATGCTAAACGCTATTCACATCTTATCGACCCGTTCACGGGCAGACCAGTGACGCATAATCCAGCCTCTGTAACAGTGATCAGCAGTGATTGCCTCACGGCAGATGCGTGGGCAACCGCCTTCAGCGTGATTGGCTCGCGCAGGGGATTGGCGCTTGCCAACTCACTCAAGATTGCAGTTATGTTTATCGACAGAGATGGCGACAAACTTGTGACGATAAACAGCAACAAGATGATGAAATATATAGAAAATCACCACTCTCAAACACAATATCCTGAATCAGAAAATGAGTGATTCCCCACAATATTCCTTGATGTTATGTGACAGTTCTGGTATAAATTCGCCTCTTCGCGCACCGGGGCAGATTTTCAGACTCCTCCAGGTGCATTGAAACCGAATTCTGATCGAGGCTAGAACCATGTCAAAAGTTTGCCAGGTAACCGGTAAACGTCCTGTTTCCGGAAACAATGTTTCCCATGCGCACAACAAAACGAAAAGACGTTTTCTACCAAATTTGCACAAGCATCGCTTCTGGGTGGCAAGTGAAAACCGCTGGGTGCGTCTGCGCGTCTCCGCCAATGGTATGCGTATTATCGATAAAAACGGCATCGATGCCGTTCTGACCGACATGCGTGCACGCGGCGAGAAATTCTAGGAGATCATCTAATGGCAAAGTCAATTCGTGAAAAAATCCGCCTGGTCTCCAGTGCGAAAACAGGTCACTTCTATACAACGACCAAAAACAAGCGCAACATGTCCGGAAAGATGGAGATCAAAAAATATGATCCCGTCGCCCGCAAACACGTGATGTACAAAGAGGCCAAGATCAAGTAACTCTGATCTTTCCCCGCTTGATAGAGAACCCGCCTCTCCCGGCGGGTTTTTTTATTACACTGTAAAAATTTT
>JAYELV010000138.1:0-4021 GCA_034717755.1 Pseudomonadota bacterium
ATGTTGCCATCATCTGTTTGATAAAGTGGATGTGCTATTTTGCCGAAGCTTTTTAAATCTGAGTTCTTGGTCTTGATATGTGATTTCTATCTATGCCTTGTATCCTTGCAATGACTGCAATGAGTATATGGCTGTCATTCACTGCACCCTCAGAGTCTGCTCAAACCACTGATTCAGAAATTGGTCGTATTTGCTCCAGAACAGTCATTTTCATCATCAGGGTGATACGCTCTTTCCTGACTATGTGCCATTCAGATGTTCGATGCAAATGACAATTTACTGCGGTCCGGCGAAGTGAACCCCCGCCAATTCTGCGACCTCTTTTTTCCACGACGTTATGTCGTCACGGTTAAAACGATTGAGATGGTTGTGGCCGCAGCCACGCGCCATGAGCTTCATCAGATCAACACTGGCTTCGAAAAAATTTGCCAGGCGCCGGGCTGACTCGTCGATGTTCAGTCGTGCCCTAAGTTCCGGTTTTTGTGTTGCGATGCCTGATGGGCAGTTATTGGTATTGCATATACGCGCCGCCACACAACCAACAGCCTGGATGGCGCTGTTTGCCAGTGCGACGCCATCAGCGCCCATCGCCATGGCCTTGATGAAATCTTCAGGCATGCGCAATCCACCGGTTATTATCAAGGTAATATCCTGCCGTCCGCAGCTATCGAGATGACGACGTGCGCGTGCAAGCGCAGGTATCGTGGGTACTGAAATATTGTCCCTGAAGAGACGCGGCGTTGCGCCCGATGCGCCGCCGCGACCGTCGAGGATGATGTAATCGATACCGGCAGCGAGCACAAAGTCGATATCTTTCTCGATATGATTGGCTGAAATTTTAAATCCGATGGGAATACCGCCCGAGATCTCGCGCACCCGGTCTGAAAAGCGTTTGAAATCCGCCGGTGTTTGCAACCCGGCGAAGGCTGGTGGCGAAATGGCATCCTCACCCGGCTGCAAACCACGCACCCCGGCAATCTGGGATGACACTTTTGCCCCCGGCAGGTGACCACCGATTCCAGTCTTGGCTGCCTGACCTCCCTTGAAATGGAAGGCCTGCACTTTTGTGAGCTGTTCTTCGTTATAACCGAACATCGCCGTAGCCAGTTCATAGAAATAGCGGCTGTTGGCCTGCTGCTCTTCCGGCATCATGCCGCCTTCACCTGAGCAGATACCTGTTCCGGCCAGTTCGGCGCCACGCGCCAGCGCTATTTTTGCTTCCGGAGACAGGGAACCGAAGCTCATGTCTGATACAAACAGGGGTATCTCCAGCGCCAGTGGCTTGTTCGCATTCGGGCCGATAATCAGCTCGGTGCCAACAGCATCATGTTCCATCAAAGGCCGCGTCGCAAGTTGTGCCGCCAGTATCTGGATATCATCCCAGTGCGGCAGTTCACTGCGGGGCACACCCATCGCAACAATCTCGCCGTGCTCGCCGACTTTTGAGAGCCCGTAGCGAGCCATATCATGGATGCGTTTTACCGTTGGCTCTTCCGCAGTGGGTTCCACATCCTGTGGTGATGGAGACTCAAGAGCCTGTCCCTTGTGCAGCTGCTCCTTTGTCAGCCTTGCATGCGTGCCATCGCAGTAGGGAGGAGTGCCAGTATGTTTGCACATGCACAGCCAGGCTTCCCCGGATGTATCAGGCTTGAAAGCCACTGGCGTGAAACTGGTGCCACGGTGCGAACCGTCACAGAATGGCTGGTTTTTCGAACGGCCGCAGGCGCACCAGTGGTATTCTGTATCAGCGTCAAGATCAACAGGTGTTGGCTTATTATCGGTGATGACGGGATTCGTCATGGTCTCCTCCATCTTTATATATGATTCATTTTCAGGTTGGACTTCTGCCTCAGCGACAACCTGTGAAATATGATTCTATGGGTTTATTTGGGGACTTAAAAGCGGTTATTTCTGAAGTCATCAAAGGCCTGCAAAACCTCCTGCTGTGTATTCATGACAAAGGGGCCGCCACGGGCAACCGGTTCATTGAGCGGTTGCCCAGCTACCAGCAGGAAACGGCTGTCACTCTTCCCTGCTGTTATCGCAACCCTTTCACCGCCACTGAGAATACCCAGTCTCCTGTTACCGAGTGATCGCACCTGTTCGCCCACTTTTACGTCACCTTCTATGACAAAGATGAATGCGTTGTCAGAGTAATCCAGCGACTGCTCGAACAGTTCACCTGCCGGCAACCTAATATCCAGGTAGGTTGGCTTGATGAAGTTGTTGACTACCGGTCCAACGGTGCCTTCATCAGTCCGCCCTGTTATCACACGCACCAGCGTACCATTATCGCGCCGCTCAACAGGAATTTCTGAAGCAGCAAATCCCTGGTAGGCGGGCTCGGTCATCTTGTGCGCTTTGGGCAGGTTGACCCACAGTTGAAAACCCATCAGCATCCCATCTTCCTGTTCCGGCATTTCTGAATGAACGATGCCTTTGCCAGCCGTCATCCATTGCACGCCGTTCGCTTTGATGACGTCCTCGTTTCCGGCGCTATCTTTGTGGCGCATACGACCTTCCAGTAGATAAGTAACGGTCTCGAAGCCTCGATGCGGGTGGTCAGGAAAGCCACCGATATAATCTTGCGGCTGGTCGGATTCAAAACTATCCAGCAACAGGAACGGATCGAGCATATTCAGATCAGGCGTTCCTATGATGCGGGTCATCTCGACTCCAGCCCCGTCTGTTGCAGGAATGCCGGGTGTAGTTTTGATGAGCTCGCGGGTCATTGCGGTCTGAGTCTCTGCTGTTTGCATGATTTACTCCTGGGTTGTTTACGTCATGGAGTTAGCTTAATTGTTAATGAGCAGTCGATAAACAGTGATAATATGAAAGCATTGTTAATATTATTAGAACAATTAACATGGGACAATTAGAAGATATGCAGGCGTTTGTACGCGTGGTTGAGGCTGGCAGTATCAGTCATGCCGCCGATCAGCTGGGGGTGGCAAAGTCAGCTGTCAGTCGGCGTTTGAGCGAACTGGAAGCACGTCTGGGAACAACGTTGCTGAAACGCACCACACGCCGCTCCAGCCTGACAGATGCCGGACAACGCTATTATGAACGCTCACTGAGGGTCATTGACGACGTTGCGGAGTTGAATGCGATAACCACCGGCAACGATGACGCCCTGGCGGGTACTCTGAGGCTTGCGGCGCCGCTCTCATTCGGGCTCTCCCACCTGACTCCGGCAATCGATATTTTCGCGCGCAAACATCAGGATCTCACTGTCCGCATCAATTTTTCTGATCGGCAAATCGACCTGGTGCAGGAGGGAGTGGATCTTGCTTTTCGCATCGCAGACCTCAAGGATTCGAACCTCAAGGCTCGCAGAATTACCCCGATCAGAATGATGCTGTGCGCCAGCCCGGACTACCTAAAACGACAGGGATCACCGCAGACGCATGAAGATCTGAAAAAGCACCGGCTGCTGAGCTATGACAGTTCCGGCACCGTGTTGCCATGGAGAGTCATGGACAGGAAGGGACGCGAGCACAGTATTCATCCGCAAGCAAAAATCATCGCGAATAATGGCGATTTTCTGCGTGATATGGGCATCGCAGGTCATGGCATTTTCATTTCGCCGACTTTCATCTCATGGGAGGCGCTGGCGAAAGGCGACCTGGTCCAAGTGCTGCCCGACTACAGTATCCCTGCGATCAATGCTTATGCCGTCTATTCGCAAACACGCTATCTGCCGCAACGCGCGAGGCTGTTAATCGATTTTCTTGTCAGCAGGTTTGGAGAGAATCCTTATTGGGATCAGTACATATAATTTCAACAGGCTGAACATATTCAGTTATCGATAGATCATCCCTTTAAGTGATATGCGGTAGTGTGTTCTAAACATGTGGTCACCTAAATGGCAGCAGTTGCTCAAACCGGTCATTGAAAAAGTATTTCCATTTCTACAATACGAAGCGGCTTCATCAGCCACTTGAACAGAGCGGCGAACTCAAACCCATTCAGGAACTACAGCAATAACGTAGGCGGCGGAAGTGTCGGTAACGCAGGAACA
>JAYELV010000139.1:0-4016 GCA_034717755.1 Pseudomonadota bacterium
TAAGCTCTGATAAAACATCCCTGTTTTATACAGCCCTGAAAAGCAAGTCCCAACCCTGCTTTCTGCATGGAGTTATTGAGAAGTTATATTTTATCAAAAATCAGAGGCTATGATGATACCGAATGATCAAAGCATCAATGCCATGGATATCACGCATCTGGATTTTGCTGCTGATAAAAAACGCTATCTGTTTTTAGCAAAAAAGGATAAAACTGATTTTATCTACAACACCTCTGCGCTTGAAGGGAATGCCATGACGTTCCCGGAAGTTGAAACACTGTTAGAGGGGATTACTGTCGGCGGTCATCAATTAAGCGATGAGCAGCAGATATTAAACCAGAACAGAAGTGTGATACTTCTTTTTTCCATGCTCGAAGAGAATCGCTTTAAGCTGGACAAACAGACAGTTTGCGCTTTGCATGCCGAGGTTGCCCATGAAGAGGCGCTGCAGTGGGGAGTATTTCGCGATGGCAATGTCAACATAGGAGGCACGGAGTATCTGCCTCCTGCCCCAGATACCCTGAATGCTGTTTTTGAAGCAGGCATAAAGGCTATCAACAAAATCAGGCATCCAATCGTCAAAGGATTGACCTATTTTCTTTTTGGAGCCAGGACGCAGCTCTTTTATGATGGCAACAAGCGGGTGTCACGATTGATGATGAACGGCATCCTGCTTTCGGCCGGATATCCGATGCTGAACATCAAGGCAAAGGATAAACTGGAATTCAATACCCGAATGATCACATTTTATGACAGCGGCAACTATGTGGAAGCTTTACAATATCTGCGTGATTATTACATTGAAAAGAACAGACATATAAAAAGGTAAAGACCAGATAGGTTTTAAGTTTTAGGTTTTAAGCGGTTAGTGCTACTATTTTAACCTAAAACCTAAAACCTAAAACCTAAAACTTAAAACCTACCTATGCCCGTATACCGTTCCCACACAACCACGCATGGCCGCAACATGGCTGGAGCCCGCGCACTGTGGCGCGCTACCGGCATGAAAGATGATGATTTCAACAAGCCCATCATCGCTATTTCCAACTCCTTTACTCAGTTCGTACCCGGACATGTCCATCTCAAGGATATGGGGCAACTGGTCGCACGAGAGATTGAAAAAGCCGGCGGCGTTGCTAAAGAGTTCAATACCATCGCAGTCGATGACGGTATTGCCATGGGACATGACGGCATGCTCTACTCACTGCCGTCGCGTGACCTGATCGCGGATTCTGTCGAATACATGGTCAATGCACATTGCGCCGATGCGCTGGTGTGCATCTCCAACTGCGACAAAATCACCCCCGGCATGTTGATGGCGGCATTGCGGCTGAATATTCCCGTGGTATTTGTCTCGGGCGGTCCTATGGAAGCAGGCAAGGTGACACTTGCCGGCAAGGGCGAGGTCAAGCTGGACCTGGTCGACGCCATGGTCTCTGCGGCGGATCCGCATGAGAGCGATGAAGATGTCGCATCCATCGAGCGCTCCGCCTGTCCCACCTGCGGCTCCTGCTCGGGAATGTTTACTGCCAACTCCATGAACTGCCTGACCGAGGCGCTGGGTCTGTCGCTTCCCGGCAATGGCTCGCTGCTGGCGACTCATGCCGAACGTAAAGAGCTGTTTCTTGAGGCAGGACGGTTGATCGTTGCGATTGCCAGGCGCTACTACGAAAAAGATGACACCTCGGTATTGCCGCGCAATGTCGCCTCTTTCGAAGCCTTTGAGAATGCCATGACGCTGGATATCGCCATGGGCGGCTCAACCAATACCGTGCTGCATCTGCTGGCTGCAGCACACGAGGCAGGCGCAAATTTCACCATGGCGGATATCGACCGTCTCAGCAGACGGGTTCCGAACCTGTGCAAGGTGGCGCCATCGACGCAGCAATATCACATGGAAGATGTACACCGTGCTGGCGGTGTTATCGGCATCCTTGCCGAACTCGATCGCGGCGGCCTCATACATCACGATATTCCGACCATACACAGCACCTCCGTGGCTGCAGCACTGGCGAAGTGGGATATCATCACTAATGGCAATAACGAAGCGGTAAAAACCCGTTTTCTCGCAGCTCCCGGAGGTGTGCCGACACAGGTGGCTTTCAGCCAGAACAGGCAGTGGCCTGATCTCGACAGCGATCGCTCAAACGGCTGTATTCGTGATATGGAGCATGCCTATAGTCAGGATGGCGGGCTTGCAGTGCTGTATGGCAATATTGCCGAGAAAGGCTGCATCGTCAAGACAGCAGGTGTGGATGCATCCATTCTCACATTTAGCGGTCCGGCAAGAATCTTCGAAAGTCAGGATGATGCAGTTGCCGCCATTCTCGATGACCAGGTCAAGGCTGGTGATGTCGTACTGATCCGCTACGAAGGACCCAGGGGTGGCCCGGGTATGCAGGAGATGCTCTATCCCACCAGTTATCTGAAATCCAAAGGTCTCGGAAAGGCGTGTGCATTGATAACAGACGGGCGCTTCTCCGGCGGCACCTCAGGGCTCTCGATCGGACACGCCTCACCGGAAGCGGCAGAGGGCGGCAATATCGGCCTGGTGGAGGAGGGTGATCGCATCGAAATCGATATCCCCAACAGAACGATTCGTGTCGCACTCACTGATGAAGAGTTGCAGCAGCGCCGTGAAGCCATGGACGCAAAAGGCGAGGCCGCCTGGAAACCGGAAAAACCGCGCAAACGTTTCGTCAGCCAGGCACTGCAGGCCTATGCGGCAATGACGACATCGGCGGCTTATGGGGCAGTTAGGGATGTTTCACAATTGGATAGATAGGTTTTAAGTGTTAGGTTGTTAGGTTTTAGGTGGTGTAATGCGCTGCGCTTATTACACCCTACATTTTGGGGTTTAATAGTTATTTTCTTGCTCATCAGCCATTCATGATGATTTCTGCTATAGTTTAATTAAATACACGGACCCTAAAACCTAACAACTTAAAACTTAAAACTTTCCCCCATGACCCTGACTGAATTGCGCTACATTATAGCTGTTGCCCGTGAACGTCATTTTGGACGTGCTGCGAAGTCCTGCTTTGTCAGTCAGCCGACACTCAGTGTTGCTGTCAGAAAGCTCGAAGATGAGCTTGAAGTCGCGATATTCGAACGCGGCAAGGGAGAGATCTCTGTTACCGCTCCCGGCATGAAAATTGTTGAACAGGCGCAGCGTGTTCTCGAAGAAACCAACAAGATCAAGCAGATCTGCGAACAGGGCAGGGATCAACTCTCCGGGCCGCTTAGAATCGGCGCGATTCATACCATCGGCCCCTACCTTTTCCCCGGCCTCATTCCTGACCTGACTGAGCAGGCCCCGGGTTTGCAACTCGCCATCGAAGAGAACTACACGGCAATATTGTCGGAAAAACTCAAGCATGGCGAACTCGATGTGATCATTATCTCATTGCCATTTTCTGAATCCGGTATAGAGACTGCGGCATTGTATGACGAACCTTTTGTGGTGCTGCTGCCTTCCTCGCATCCTCTCTCAGCTGAAGAGAGCATCGAAACCACTCAACTACAGAATGAATCCGTTCTGCTGCTTGGCAAAGGACACTGTTTCAGGGATCAGATTCTGGATTTTTGTAAGGAGTGCGGGCACAGCGGAGTCCTGGGTGACTCTATTCAGAGCAGTATCGAAGGCGGCTCGCTCGAGACAATTCGCTACATGGTAGCCTCCGGGCTAGGGATAACCGTGCTTCCATGCTCGGCAGCCGGGGCCGATAAATTCTCCCGCCGGCTGCTGCAAATCCGCCGCTTCAAAGGAGAGCAGCCGCAACGCACGGTAGCTCTGGCCTGGAGAAAAAGTTTCACCAGACCGCAGGCAATTGAACTTTTGAAGAGTGTCATCACATCAAACTTAATGGGATGTGTGGAAGGAGTCAGACAGAATACTTTATAAACATAGCGTATCTATTTGTTTATACAGCTAAGTATTAGGTTTTAAGTTTTAGGTTTTAGGTAATTCGCCAACCTAAAACATAAAACTTAAAACCTTCCCACCTAAAACCTTC
>JAYELV010000140.1:0-4016 GCA_034717755.1 Pseudomonadota bacterium
TCGACACCCCCTACCTGACCGAGACCACCTCGGGCCTCACCTACGTGGTCGACAAGTTCAAGAACTGGGAACACTCGGGGCATATCACACTGATCACCGGAGAGCGCTCACGCCTTGCCGAGTTCGCATCAGATGAGTTGTAGAAACAATCGACGCAAAGCATTGCACCTTCCTCCCTGGCCAGGTTCTCAGGTACCGCAAAAGGTTTGCTCGACAACTTCATCGGGCTCGGGGGGCAACATATAGAGGTCCCTCCCTGTTTGTCGTTGATATGGCTTTTGCAGCACCTCGTGAAGGTCATGAAATAGAGAGAAATCGCCTGCATCTTCAGCTGCCCTGATGGCGGCTTCTATCTGATGGTTACGTGGGATATAAGCCGGGTTGACTGCCTGCATCCTGATCTGCCGGGCGTGGTCATCGAGCGACTCTGCAGCCAAACGCGCGCGCCATTTCAGCAGCCATTGCTGTATCTGATCCGCATCGGCAAACAGAGCCTGCAGTAGAGTTTCATGCTGTGTCGAGTTTTCGGTTGTCGCATCAACACTGATTTGTGACAGGTAATAAAACGTCAAAGTAAAATCCGCCCCATTGGCTGCCATACGATGCAACAGATCATCAATCAGCGCCTTATCATCAGCATGTGGTGTTGACAAGCCCAACTTCTCCCGCATACCCGCCAGCCAGCTTTGCGCATAGATCCCAGTGTAGCTTTGCAGAATCTCCCGGGCTATCTCAACTGCCTCATCGGTATCTTCTGCCAGCAACGGGATAAATGTTTCAGCCAGCCGGGTTAGATTCCACAGACCGATGGACGACTGGTTGCTGTATGCATATCGTCCGTTGCGATCGATAGAGCTGTATACCTGATCGTGATCATAATAGTCCATGAATGCGCAGGGACCATAGTCGATGGTCTCGCCTGCAATCGACATATTGTCAGTATTCATCACCCCGTGAATAAATCCGATCTGCATCCATTGTGCAATCAACACCGCCTGGCGCTCAACAATGGATTGCAGCAATGCCACATAAGCATTGTCTTCACTCTTTGCAGCTGGATAATTGCGCTCGATGACAAAATCAGCCAGTTTTTTTATGGCTTCGACACTCTCCCTGGCGGAAAAAAACTGGAAGGTTCCGACACGCACAAAAGTGGTCGCGATGCGCGTGATGATGCCACCCGGCAGCAGCGTCTGTCTCGCCACTTCTTCGCCTGTTGTCACTGCCGCCAGAGCACGGGTGGTCGGCACTCCGAGTTTAGCCATGGCTTCGCTGAGCAGGTATTCACGCAGCACGGGGCCCAGGGCGGCGCGACCATCACCATTACGTGAAAAAACTGTACGCCCGGATCCTTTCAGCTGGATGTCAATGTGAGCGCCATCGAGTGCATCGATCTCACCCAATAATATCGCACGGCCATCACCCAGCCGGGGATTAAAATGCCCGAACTGGTGACCGGAATAAGCCATGGCGAGAGGTCGGGCGCCGTCAGGGATTTGATTGCCGGCGAAGATTGCCGTGCTCTGTGAGAGGTTGTTCGCTGCATCAAGAGAGGTTCCTGCAAGGCCCAGCTCATCAGCAAGATCATGGTTGAATATGATCAGTTGCGGATTCTCCACAGGCTGCGGCAAGGTCTCGACAAAGAACTCTTTGCCGAGTTTGATATAGCGATTATTGAACGCGACGGGTTTCAATTTTCAGGGTCGTATGCAGAGTTAGGGATGAGGCAGAAATTAAAGTACCAGGATGTGCAGGATTGGTATTTTAATAAATGCATCATCCCTTATGCTGGTTTAAAACCAAAAGCCCTGTCGTGCACATACACCAGCTTGCACGCTTCCACATAACTGGCGTCGTGAATCCTGCCGGCCTTTATATAACCGCTGTCGCCTTTGTTCAAGATCACTTCATCGCCATCTTTGATCAGTCCATTTTCTGATTGCGTGAAGAACTGGATGACCATCCTGCCCTCAACCACAACGGTCATATCGTCACCGGGGTGCGAATGCGGAGGTTCGGACGAACCCGCCTCCCATCGCTCCAGCATCACTTCCGCGCCATCAGGATTTGACGGATATGTGGTTCTGACTGTGAAACCGTCCGGTGTATCAGGCACGCTGATATGATGGTCCCAAACTGCGCTGTTGTCTGCATTTCTCTGTGGATTGTTTGTCATAATGATGGGAATAACGTTGATTGAATAAACGTTATTCTAATACCACAGGACGACAAGTACACATGGAGTATTTGTGGACAACTCCCGACCTGGCAATACCAGAACCAAAAAAGAGTTCGTAGGGTGCAATAAGTGGAACGCATTGCACCATTCCATACGGCGCAATGCGCTGTCGCTTATTGCGCCCTACAGTCAGCATGACAATATTTGTGTCATTTTGTAGAAGATTACAGTGCAAGAAACTAAGCTCGCGAAAGATGTGCGATGCGTATCGCCGCGGGCGGGTGCGAATCGTGAAAAGCAGAGTGCAGCGGATCGGGTGTCAGAGTGCCTGCATTCTCCTTGAACAGCCCTACCAGCGCACTGCTCAAATCATCTGCACCTGTCTGCTCCACGGCAAAGGCATCAGCCTCGAACTCATGCCGGCGTGAAACCCACGACATCAGCGGCGTCATGAAGAAGGTAAATGCCGGGCTAACCATCAAAAAGAGTATCAGGGCCATGTAGATTGATGGCTCTTTCACACCCAGATCTGCGTAGAACCAGGGCTGCTGCATCAACCACGCGAGAGTTGCAAAACCGATCAGCATCATGGTGGTCGAAAGCAGCATTCCCTTGATAATATGCTTGTGTTTGAAATGCCCCAGTTCATGCGCAAGCACAGCCTCCAACTGCGGCGGCGTCAGCTGCTTCAACAGCGTGTCGAAAAAGACGATGCGCTTGCTTTTGCCAAAACCGGTAAAGTAGGCATTGCCGTGGCTGGAACGTCGCGAACCATCCATCACAAACACTCCCTGTGAATTGAAGCCACAGCGCTGCAGCAACGCTTCGATACGCTGCAGCATCTCCCCCTGCTCGAGTGGTTTGAACTTGTTGAACAGCGGCGCAATGAATTTGGGGAATGCCCAGCTCAGCAGCAGTGTAAACAGCGTCATTGCCAGCCATGCATAGAGCCACCACCACTGGCCGGCAGATTCCATCAACCACAGGATCAACATCACCACCGGCACACCGATGAGCAGCGCCAGCAGCATCCCCTTGAGCAGGTCAGCCACAAAGAGAGCGGGGGTGGATTGATTGAAACCGAATTGCGCCTCGAGCACAAAGGTGCGATACAGTGAGGCGGGGATATCGATTGCCGCCGAGATCAGCATCACAGAGACAATCACCGCGGTTCCTGTGAGTAGATCATTGTAACCGGCGCTGCGCCACAGCTGGTCGATCCAGTTGAGTCCACCGCCCAGCGTCCACGCCAGCAATATCACAACACCCACAGCGGTTTCAATCCAGCCGAAGTGTTGCTTGGCGACTGTGTAATCGGCGGCCTTTTGATGCTCATTGAGCGTCACTTTGTCAGCAAAAGCAGAGGGGACCGTTGCGCGATTGTTGCGGACATGCCGGACCTGGCGCATGGAGAGCCATAGCTGGGTTGCAGTCGCGACAAACAGTGCGAGTAGAAAAATGAGTGTAAATGTATTCATATCAAAAGTTGATTTGTTGTTTATTCGTCATTGTGAACTAGCAATTCTCAATGCACCAATAGAGTGTCGACATTTTAAAAGACTTTTACCACGAAGAACACGAAGAACACGAAGAATCAACTGGTTTCAAAAATCCTTCGTGTTCTTCGTGGTCTTCGTGGTGAGTATCTCTCTACATTTAGAATTGCTGCATGCGAACACAGCACAGCATGAAGATTGCCGCGTCGGCGGAGCCTCCTCGCAATGACAATATAGTCATCGCTTCGTGGCGATGAAAACCGCCCTCACAGGCGCAGGATGCCCTTCGATAGTTTTGGCTGCATCATCAGCATCAAGAAAATCACGCAGTGATTCAAACT
>JAYELV010000141.1:0-4003 GCA_034717755.1 Pseudomonadota bacterium
CCTCATCTGCCATCAACAGCTTCCCGCCGGTGATCGGGGAAAATCCGCATACGCTGATACTGGGGTCCATGCCCGGCAGGGCTTCACTTGAGGCGCAGCAATATTATGCCTGGCCGCAGAATACATTCTGGCCGATCATGGCCGAAATCTATGGGTTTGATGCGAGTCTGGAGTATTCGCAGCGGCTGCAGAAGCTTGCTGCGTGCGGTATCCTGTTGTGGGATGTGCTCATGCAATGTGAACGTTCAGGCAGCAGTCTTGATAGCGCCATAGATCGTCCCAGCGAAATCCCCAATGAAATCCCCCGGTTATTATCTGCACAGCCGACAATTGACACGCTCTGCTTCAATGGAGGCAAGGCTTGGAGCAGTTTTCGTCACCATCTGCTCGCGCAAATCAAGTCTCCGCAGTGTTACCGCTTTCATCAGCTGCCATCGACCAGTCCGGCCCACGCACGCATGAGTTTTGCACAGAAACTGGCCGTATGGGAACATGCACTAAAGGCGTAACCCCGCTTTTAGCCACGCGCAAAAAGGTAACGGGGTTGAAATTGTATCGGTAGAGCGCCATATATTAAGTTATAATTGTCATGTATTTACCATAAAATTCTATTTATGCATCTGACACTTCTAAAAAGCAAATTGCACCGCGCAACGGTCACTCATTCCGAGATTGACTACGAAGGCTCCTGTGCAATCGATCGCAATCTGTTGGAGGCGGGAAATATCCTTCCCTACGAGCAGATTGAAATATATAACATTACTAATGGTGAAAGGTTTACAACCTATGCTATTGAAGCAGAAAGAGACTCTGGAATTATTTCTGTCAATGGTGCAGCGGCGCATCGCGCCTCGCCGGGTGATCTGGTGATCATCTGCACCTATGCAGGGTTTGATCACTCTGAAGCAGCGGTCTTTCATCCAACACTGGTGTATCTCGATGAACACAATCATATCAAAAAAATATCAGAGCGCATTGCCATGCAGGTTGCATAGTATGCAGATCTCATTTTTGCGCATGCTGATAACTCTTGTGCTGTTGTTTTTTAGCGGCGGCCTGCTGGCGAATGTGCCAAAAGAGATCCCTGTGTCAGATCTTCAACCATCCCTCACTCACCAGAAGGCGGTTTTGTTGACGACCAGGGTGATGCAGCGCTATCACTACAAGAAGCATAAACTCGATAACAGTTTCTCCAGGGAGATACTGCAAAAATATCTGGAGATGCTGGACCCGAATAAAAGCTTTTTTATTCAAAGCGATGTCAACGAATTTGAGCATCTCTACAAAAACCGTCTCGACGATGACATCAAAAACGCGCGTCTGGATGCCCCGTTTACAATTTTTAAACGTTTTCGCGAGCGCGTCGATCAACGCATGGCCAAGGCGCTGGAGCTGGTGAATTATCCTTTCGATTTTACTCTCGACGAAAAATATCTCATCGACAGAAAAGATGTGGACTGGGCTGCCACTCAAAAGGCGCTGGACAGCTTGTGGCGCAAACGTGTCAAGAACGACACCCTTGCGCAGCACCTGATGGAAAAAGACGATAAGGAGATCAGGGAAAAACTGACAAAGCGTTACGAGGGGACACGGCGGCGTACGCACCAGATGAGCGCTGATGATATTTTTCAAACTTTCATGAATGCATACACCGGTGCGCTTGAGCCGCATACGGGTTATATGCTGCCGCATAATGCGGAAAATTTTGATATTACAATGCGCCTGTCACTGCAGGGCATAGGTGCTGTGCTGAAAAGCGATAATGAATACACTTCGATACAGAGCATCGTGCCCGGCGGACCCGCTGACAAGTCGGGGAAGTTGCATGCGGGTGACAAGGTGATTGGCGTCGCGCAGGGAAAAAAAGGCAAAATGGAGGATGTCATCGGCTGGCGACTGCAGGATGTGGTAGAAAAAATCCGCGGTAAAAAGGGCAGTATTGTGCGCCTCAATGTCATTCTGAAAAAGAGCGGCAGCAATGAATTTACCAAGGAGATTCTTATCGTTCGTGACAAGATCAAACTCGAGGAGCAGGCGGTCAAATCATCTGTGATCGAAAATCTCGACGGTATGCAGGGGAAGAAGATCGGTGTGATTGATGTGCCTACCTTCTACCGTGATTTCCAGGGCGCCTCTTCGGGCAACAAAAATTTCCGCAGCACCACGCGCGATGTGCGCACTGCGCTGAAAGAGCTAAAGCGCAAGGGAGTCGATGGTATTGTCATCGACCTGCGTAATAATGGTGGTGGATCGCTGACAGAAGCGACCGAGTTGACCGGCTTGTTCATAAAATCAGGACCCATCGTACAGGTGCGTGATTACAGCGGCAGCATCGAGGCGGAGAAGGATCCTGATCCGGCGATTGTCTACAGCGGCCCGTTGGCGGTCATGGTGAATCGCAATAGCGCCTCGGCCTCTGAAATCTTCGCCGGCGCCATCCAGGATTATGGCCGCGGCATCATCATTGGCGAGCCAACCTTTGGCAAGGGGACTGTGCAGCAGTTGATCGATTTGAGCAACTATGTCTCCAGCGGCAAGGATATGGGGCGTCTGCGCTTGACCATCGCACAATTTTACCGCGTCAACGGCGGTAGCACGCAGCATAAGGGAGTGACTCCGGATATCAGCTTTCCAACCGTCGTGGATGCAGATTATGGAGAACGCTCCTATGACAATGCGCTGCCATGGTCAAAAATTAAAGCAGCTGACTACTCGGGCTGGAAAATCGCCAGGTTGAACAAGGCGGAGTCGAGCCATAAAAAACGCATCAAAAAAGATAGCGGCTTCATCTATCTGCAGGGCCAGGCTGAACTTTTTCATGACCTTAAAAATGAGAAGAGCGTTTCACTCAACGAGCATAAGCGTAAAGCCGAGTGGGCAGTAAAAGATGATCAGCGTCGTGCATTGCGTAATGAATACAGGCACTCGATTGGCCTCGCCCTGCTCAGCAAGGCAGACGAGGATGACGAGGAGCTGATAGAAAAGATCGAGGATGAGGAGAAGATCGACGAGATAGAACGCAATGAAGCCGCGCGGATTCTCGCCGAGGTTATCTATCAGCAGTCCAAACCGGTGGTGCGTGCAGCTCAGTCTGTACCGCATCCTTCCATACTGGATTTATAATCATCTCTGTTGTTAACCACAGATTCACACAGATAAACACAGATGAAAGATGTGACAAACATTAGTGTTCATCTATGGTTAAAAGCATTCGTATCAGGGACGTAGGGTGCCAATAAGCGAAGCGCATTGCACCAATTAATGGCGGAAGTGCTGGCAACGCAGGAGCATTTTCCGGCTGACCACGATTGAAATGCAATAGCATTTTACTTGCATGCACGTAGTTATTGAGAAGCTATCAAGATCTCTCCTTCGTCGAGATGGCAAACTATAAACTGGTCATGAAGGATGCCGAAAAAATCTGTGTGCATCTGTGTTCATCTGTGGATAAAAATTCATCACCGTTACGTCATTAACTCCAATGCATGACGACAACTACTGGATGCAACAGGCGTTTTTGCTTGCGGCGAAGGCTGAATCACTGGGTGAAGTTCCGGTTGGCGCTGTTGTCGTCATCGAAGATGAAGTGATCGCACAAGGCTACAACAACCCCATCACGACCCATGATCCCACCTCGCATGCAGAAATCGAGGCCATACGCGCCGCCGGTGAGTCGCTGAACAATTACAGACTTTGTGGCACAACCCTCTATGTGACGCTGGAACCCTGCGTGATGTGTGCGGGGGCAATCATTCATGCCCGCATCGACAGGCTGGTGTATGGAGCAGCTGACCCCAAGGCTGGCGCAGCAGGAAGCGTCTTCGATCTGCTGCCGCCCGATCATCGCTTTAATCACAAGATGGAGGTAGTCCCGGGTGTGATGGCGCAACAATGCTCGGCGCAATTGAGCAATTTTTTCAAACGCCGCAGAGCAGAAAACAAGAAAAAAAGTAGTCAGTCTTCAGTCGGCAGTTTGCAGCAAAACAAGTAGAGAAAGATTACA
>JAYELV010000142.1:0-6901 GCA_034717755.1 Pseudomonadota bacterium
GTAGGCCGGATAAGGCGCTTTCACCGATCTTTGATTCAATACGGATCTTCCAGCGCCGTCATCCGGCTTTGGGTTGCCGGATTTCGCTTCCGCTCATCCGGCCTACAGGTTTTTCCTGCACGGGGTTTTTGAGATGCTACAAAAAGCCGTGCAAAGTTGTTGATTTTTTTGACAAAGGGCGTATTGGAAGTTAGTATTACGCGTTTATGTCATCACGCCTTCCAAAACAGGTTGATCCGTGGCGGGTCTCTGAGCAGGGATTGTCATATACAGGAGTTGTAGATCTCGTTGATTTCCCCCGTCTTGCCCCCTTGCTGATTCGTTTGCAGGGTGAGGCCGGCTATACTTTTCGTTTTTCTCGTGACGGCCTTGGGCGTCCCCTGGTTGCAGGGAATGTGAAAGCAACGCTATGGCAGACTTGTCAGCGTTGTTCGCAGCCTGTGGCTATTCCGGTTGATGCTGATTTTCAGCTGGTTGTAGTCGAGGGTCTGGACGAGGCGGCAGCGCTGGATAATGCTATTGATCCTCTGATGGTAGACGAGGCAAAGATCCATCTGCTGGAGTTGCTTGAGGATGAATTATTGCTGTCGTTGCCTGTCGTTGCGCGGCACGAAACCTGTCAAGCCTGGCAGTATGATGATGAACCAATAGCTGCAGAGTCACGGGAGAATCCCTTCCGGATTTTGCAGAAACTGAAACACTGAAATTGAAATAGTAAGTTTAACCCTCGCAGGAGAGGAAAATGGCTGTACAAAAAAGTCGCAAAACCCCGTCAAAACGTGGCATGCGCCGTTCGCATGACTCACTCAAGAATGAAACCCTGTCTGTTGACCAGACATCAGGTGAAACCCATCTGCGCCATCATGTGACTGCCGATGGTTTCTATCGTGGCCGTAAAGTCATCGAGAGAAGCTGATCAGCTTGTGCGCATTTTTGCGCGCTCCTGCCGCCTGCATGATGTTGCCGGTGCATGAGTAAAACTATCCGTATAGCCCTGGATGCAATGGGTGGAGACCATGGGGTCTCTGTCATTGTTCCGGCCGCCTGCGCCTATGTGGCGGCGGATCCTGATGTGGAGTTGATACTTGTTGGCAGTGAAGATGCGATTCGCCGGCAGCAACCGCAGCTTCCGCAGCGGGTCACAATTCACCCTGCGTCGCAGGTTGTGGAGATGCATGATTTGCCTTCTCATGCACTGCGCAAGAAGAAGGATTCCTCGATGCGGGTTGCAATCAACCTGGTCAAACAGGGGGAAGCGGACGCCTGTGTCAGCGCTGGCAACACCGGCGCCTTGATGGCGACAGCGCGTTTTGTGCTGAAGATGCTGCCGCATGTCGATCGCCCGGCCATTATCACCGCCCTTCCCAATACCTCTACTCAGACATGGGTGCTGGATCTGGGCGCAAATGTCGATTCCAGTGAACATCAACTGTATCAGTTTGCCGTGATGGGGTCCGAACAGGTTGCGGCGCTCAGTGATATTGCAAAACCTCGCGTGGGGCTGCTGAATATTGGTGAAGAGGAGATCAAGGGCAACGAGCAGGTCAAAAAAGCCAATGAATTGTTGAATCAAAGTGACCTCAACTATGTGGGATTCGTCGAAGGCGACAATATTTTTGACGGCTCTGTCGATGTTGTTGTTTGCGATGGTTTTGTCGGCAATGTTTCGCTAAAGAGTTCTGAGGGGGTGGCAAAGATGATTCGTCATTTTCTCAAGCAGAGCTTCAAGCGCAACCTGCTGTCGAAGTTTGCTGCAGTCATTGCGATGCCTGTACTCAAGTGCTTTGCGGAAAGAATCGATCCACGCCGCTATAATGGCGCTACCCTGTTGGGCCTGAACGGCATCGTCATAAAAAGCCATGGCGGAGCTGATGAACTCTCTTTCCAGAACGCAATCGGTATCGCCAAAAAAGCAGTCGATCATAACATTCCAACACGTATTGCAATGCAGGTCGAAAGCCATCTTGAAGGGGTAAAAGAGAGATGATTTATGCCCGGATAACAGGCACCGGTGGTTATCTTCCCGAAAAGGTTTTGAGCAACCACGACCTTGAGAAGATGATCGATACCTCGGATCAATGGATTCAGGAACGCACAGGTATCAAAAAACGACATATCGCTGCGGAAGGGGAGACAACCTGTGACCTGGCGGAAAAGGCGGCGCGCCTGGCGATGCAGGCGGCGGAACGCACAGCTGATGACATCGACCTGATTATCGTAGCGACAACAACCCCGGATAAAATATTTCCCTCTACCGCCTGTCTGCTGCAGAACCGGCTTGATATTCATGGATGCGCTGCATTCGATGTGCAGGCGGTGTGTACCGGTTTTGTCTACGCAATGGGCGTGGCGGACAAATTTATTCGTACAGGCGCTGCCCGTTGTGTGCTCGTCGTTGGCGCAGAAACACTTTCACGTATCATCGACTGGACGGATCGTGGAACTGCTATCCTGTTCGGCGACGGCGCTGGAGCCGTGATCCTTGAAGCATCAGAGGAGACAGGCATTCTCTCCACGCATCTGCACGCCGACGGAGCCTATGAAAAGCTGCTGCATGTTCCCGGAGGCATCTCCAATGGACTGGAAGATCTGACAATGGATATGAAAGGCAACGAGGTGTTTCGTATGGCGGTGAATACACTCGGACGTATTGCCGATGAGACCTTGTCGGCCAATAATATGCAAAAGTCAGAGCTGGACTGGCTGGTTCCCCATCAGGCGAATATTCGTATCATCCAGGCGGCGGCAAAAAAGCTCGGTCTGAGTATGGACCGGGTGGTGGTTACTGTGGATGAGCAGGGTAATACCTCTGCCGCATCAGTGCCGCTGGCACTGGATACCGCTGTGCGTGACGGTCGTATCAAACGAGGAGAAACGCTGATGCTGGAGGCTTTCGGCGGTGGCTTCACCTGGGGTTCGGTGCTGCTGAAGTACTGACAGGTTGTAATCAATCAACCTCTCATTAGAATAGAATTGCGCTGGCGCCTATCTCCTCTACATCCTGTTTACAACAGTGCCTAGCAATTCTAAATGTAGAGAGAAATTCACCACGAAGCACGCGAAGAGCACGAAGACATTGTCACATCTCAAAAACTCCGTGCAGGAGGCAAGGTTGGGATTTGCTTTTCAGGGCTGTATAAAACAGGGATGTTTTATCAGAGCTTACAGGGATGTATTCACGCGTCCCTGAAATGCTGGTCCCAACCTTGCACAGGCTCAATTAATGCACGGACTTTTTGAGAAGATACAAGACAATTTTGTATCCAAGTTGATTCTTCGTGTGCTTCGTGTGCTTCGTGGTAAAAGTCTTTTTAGATGTCGGCACTCTACTTGGTGCATTGAGAATTACTAATCGCATTAGAAGCGAAGGAGAAGCAGATAAAATGACACAAAAAATTGCTTTTGTTTTTCCCGGCCAGGGTTCGCAATCCGTAGGGATGCTCAATGCTTTGGCTGAGAGCTATCCCCTTGTGCAGCAGACCTTTGAGGAGGCCTCGGATGCAGTGGATGTCGATCTGTGGGCGCTTGCCAGTGATGGCCCGGCCGAGGATCTGAACCAGACATCCAATACCCAGCCGGCGATGCTGGCTGCCGGGGTTGCCGTGTGGCGTGTGTGGCGGCAGTTGCAGGGAGCGTCGCCTGAAATGATGGCTGGCCACAGTCTGGGAGAATACACGGCGCTGGTGTGTGCTGGAGCCATGGCTTTTAAGGAAGCAGCTTCATTGGTGGCGGAACGCGGTCGCCTGATGCAGCAGGCTGTGCCTAAGGGTGAGGGCGCCATGGCTGCGATTCTTGGCCTCGATGATGACCAGGTGCGTACGCTTTGCGATCAGGCAGCTACAGGGGATGTGGTTGAGGCCGTCAATTACAACTCTCCGGGACAGGTGGTGATTGCCGGGTCTGCGGCCGCAGTTGAACGCGCCATGGAGCTGTCTAAAGAGGCCGGCGCCAGGCGCGCCATTGCACTTCCCGTGAGCGTGCCGTCACATTGCGCATTGATGAAACCAGCGGCAGAAAAACTGCAATTGAAACTTGCAGATGTCACCATTGAAACACCCCGCATCACAGTGATCCATAATGTCTCGGTGTCGTCAGAGAGCGATGCGGAGATGATTCGTCAGCGTCTGGTCGAGCAACTCCATGCGCCTGTTCGCTGGGTCGAGACTGTGCAAAAAATGCAGGCGGACGGAATCGGCATGCTGGTGGAGGCCGGGCCTGGAAAAGTGCTTACCGGGCTGACGCGGCGCATCGATCGCAAGCTGAATGCAGTGGCATTATTTGAGCCACGTGGTTTTGATGATTTACTGGAGTCAATCAATGAGTGAACAACGAATTGCATTAGTCACAGGCGCGAGCCGTGGCATTGGTCAGGCAATTGCCGATGCGCTGGGAGCGGCCGGCTGTGTCGTCATTGGCACTGCGACCACAGATAATGGCGCCGCTGCAATCTCTGCGCATCTTCAGGAGTTGGGGATAGAGGGAGAGGGTATGCGCCTCGATGTAACCGATCCCGGATCAGTCGATATTGTCATCAAGGCGATTGGTGAGAGCTATGCCACACCTACGATCCTGGTGAACAATGCCGGCATTACGCGTGATAATCTCCTTATGCGTATGAAGGAGGAGGAGTGGCAGAGCATCATCGATACCAATCTCACTTCTGTCTACCGTGTATCCAAAGCCTGTCTGCGCGGCATGATGAAGGCCCGCTTCGGACGTATCATCAACATTGCTTCGGTTGTCGGAGCCTCGGGAAATGCGGGTCAGACGAACTACTCTGCGGCCAAAGCAGGTATTTTTGGTTTCAGTAAATCACTGGCGCGCGAAGTCGGCAGCCGGGGGATTACTGTCAATGCGGTAGCGCCGGGATTTATCGATACGGATATGACAAGGGATTTACCTGATGAGCAGCGCAAGGCATTACTGGATACAATTCCGCTTGGCCGCCTTGGTGCTCCAGGCGAGATAGCTGCGGTTGTTGCCTTTCTGGCGTCAGAGCCTGCAGGCTACGTGACCGGTGAGACATTACATGTCAATGGCGGCATGTATATGGCGTAAGTCGTTGCCACGTCGGACGCATAGTGAACTCTGTAACCAGAGTGGCGGCGAATTCTTAGGGTTTTCCCTGCATTGACGTGCTGGAAAATCACAATACAATGGTATAAGTTTTAAATCGGGCTTCGGTGTAAGCTCAGCAATAAAGAGCCAGATATCAATCTGGTGCAACCTTGATATCCTAAAAGAGGAAGTTTATAAAATGAGCATTGAAGAGCGTGTACGCAAGATCGTTGTCGAGCAGTTGGGTGTAAAAGAGGAAGAGGTTACTTCTGACGCCTCATTTATTGACGATCTGGGCGCCGACTCACTGGATACAGTTGAGCTGGTTATGGCCCTGGAAGAGGAGTTCGAAACCGAGATTCCTGATGACAAGGCTGAAACCATTACCACAGTTAAGCAAGCGGTTGACTATATCAACGCAGCCAGCTGATTCATCTTCAAGATCAGAAGATCTCCCGGAGGCAGTGACAAGGGTCGCTGCTTTCGGAGAGTCTCCTGGAAACAGTTGTTTCTCTTGATTTGAGGGCAACGGTCTTTCGAATAGATGGCATCACAGTTACATGCTGTTTGCCGGACCATGAATGAGGTGTATTCCACATGTCTAAACGCAGGGTAGTCGTGACAGGTCTTGGCCTGGTTACGCCGGTGGGAAATGATGTGAAAACAACCTGGGAGAATATTCTTGCAGGCCAGAGCGGTATCCGAGCGGTAACCAGCTTCGATATTTCCAAGTTCAGTGTGCGTTTTGGCGGCACCATCGAAGATTTTGATATCACTGAATACATCACTTTGAAAGAGTCGCGCAAAATGGACCCTTTCATCCACTACGGGATGGCGGCGGGTATCCAGGCAATACGGGATTCCGGGCTGGAGACAACGGAAGAGAATGCCGAGCGCATTGGTGTGGCCATTGGCGCCGGTATCGGCGGCATCTACACCATCGAAAATAATTACCACACATATCTGGAGAAGGGACCGCGCCGCATCTCTCCATTTTTCGTTCCTTCGGCAATCATCAATATGGTCGCAGGCAATCTCTCCATCATGTATGGATACAAAGGACCGAATATTGCGATCGTCTCCGCCTGCAGTACCGGCGCCCATAATATTGGCGATGCAGTACGCATGATTCAATATGGTACAGTCGATGCGATGGTCGCGGGTGGTTCGGAGTATGCAACGACGCCAATTGGGATCGGTGGATTTGCGGCCGCAAGGGCGTTGTCGACACGCAATGACGATCCGCAGGTGGCCAGTCGTCCCTGGGACAAGGAGCGTGATGGTTTTGTCCTCGGCGATGGCGCTGGCGTGATGATGGTCGAAGAGCTGGAACATGCGCGCGCGCGCGGTGCAAAAATTTACGCGGAAATCGTCGGAGTGGCGATGAACTCCGATGCCTTTCACATGACCTCGCCTTCACCGAATGGCGCCGGAGCGGGACGCTGTATGGAGCTGGCTTTGGAAGATGCAGGTATGAACAAGGAGCAGGTTGACTATATCAATGCTCACGGCACCTCGACGCCTGCAGGTGATGTAGCTGAGACCAATGGTATTAAATCAGCCTTTGGCGAGCATGCGAATCAACTCTGTGTCAGTTCCACCAAGTCAATGATTGGTCACCTGTTGGGAGCAGCCGGAGGTGTAGAGGCGATATTTGCTACCCTGGCTCTCCAGGACCAGGTTGTTCCTCCAACCATCAACTACACCACTCCCGATCCTGAGTGTGATCTTGATTATGTGCCCAATACTGCCCGCGAAATGGAGTTGAACGTCACCATGTCCAACTCTTTTGGCTTTGGCGGCACCAACGGCACGCTGGTTTTCAAGAAATATCAGGGATGAT
>JAYELV010000142.1:7001-15096 GCA_034717755.1 Pseudomonadota bacterium
CCTGAGTGTGATCTTGATTATGTGCCCAATACTGCCCGCGAAATGGAGTTGAACGTCACCATGTCCAACTCTTTTGGCTTTGGCGGCACCAACGGCACGCTGGTTTTCAAGAAATATCAGGGATGATCTTTGCTGATTAACGGTCGCAGCTGTGACTCGGTTGCTGTTCTTGACCGCGGCTTGCAATATGGTGACGGGGTCTTCGAGACCATCGCTTTCATACAGGGAAAGGCGCCATTGTGGGATCGTCACATGGCGCGTCTCACTGCAGGATGCAAGGCTCTTGCTCTTCCCCGTCAGGATGTGGTCAGACTTGCTGATGAGGCTCGTCAGCTTCTTCACTCCGATGATGCGCTTTGTGGCAGACATGTTGTCAAAATCATCATTACCCGGGGAGAGCATGGCTCAGCCTATTTTCCCGGGCAAGGTGATGCGACGCGTATTCTCTACACCCGCAGTTGGCCTCAACGAACTCAACAAGCGGGTATCGAAGGAGTTGTTTTGTATCGTTGTCAAACCCGGCTGGCGAGCGGCTCCCCGCTTGCCGGATTGAAAACCCTGAACCGGCTTGAGCAGGTGATCGCTGCAGCAGAGATCAAAAAAGCGGGCTTTCAGGAAGGCCTGTTGTGTGATGCAGATGGCTTCATGGTTGAAGCTTTGACGAGTAATCTCTTCTGGTTGAAGCAGGGGGAGCTCTACACCCCTGTGCTCGATCGCTGTGGTGTCAGCGGGGTAATGCGTGCTGAAGTCATCGAGCAGGCAAAGCATTTTGGGATAGGAGTACACGAGGTCAGAGAGAGACCGGGAATACTGGATTCAGCGCAGGCGATGTTTCTCAGTAATGCTCTGGGGTTGAAGGTTGTCACAGAATTCTCAGGGAGACGTATGGATGTCAGTGCCGTGCCGTTAAAAATACGTACCGCGATACAGCAGTTGCTCTCTTAAATGGCTGGAATCTTTTCCAATGCGCCAGAATTCATTCATTTCGTGCATTAATTTGAGTCCGTTATGTCGTAGGGCGCAATAAGCGACAGCGCATTGCGCCGCATGTGGAAGGTGCAATGCGCTGTCGCTTATTGCACCCTACAAATTCAACAAAAGCTGGATCAATGAATACAACAACTAAACAACAAGGCGGGGCTATTGTTGCCCTGCTGTTCCTGGTGCTCATCATCTCTGCTGCAGGTTACTGGCTGTGGCAGGATTATCAGCGTTTTCGCAGCACTCCACTGCAAATCTCCGGCATGGGGGTCAATTATCAGGTCAAGCCTGGAACTTCACTGATCGAGGTCGCCAATGATCTCTCGGCGAAGGGGATATTGCGGCAGCCTTTCTATCTGCGGGCGCTCGCGCTGGATATGGGAGTATCCACCAAGATCAAGGCAGGCGAGTATCTGATCGTGGCGAATACCACTCCAGAGATGCTGCTTGATCAGCTTGTCAGGGGAAAGGTGCTTGAGTATTCATTGACGCTGATCGAAGGATGGACTTTTAAACAGGCCCTGACCGCGATACGCATTCACCCGATGATTGTGCAGACTTTGGCAAACCTCAGCACCGAGCAGATCATGGATCGGCTGGAACTTGCAGGTGTCTATCCTGAGGGACGTTTTTTCCCGGATACCTATCTGTTTCCGCGTGGAACGACTGATGCGGATATCCTCAAGCGGGCATATCAGCGCATGCAGAAGGTGCTCGCACAGGAGTGGCAGGCAAGAGCGGATGGACTGCCGGTCAAAACCCCCTATGAAGCATTGATCCTGGCTTCTATCATTGAAAAGGAGACCGGTGTAGCGGATGAGCGCAAGCAGGTTGCAGGTGTATTTACACGGCGGCTGCAAAAAAGAATGCGCTTGCAGACTGACCCCACAGTGATTTACGGTATGGGCGAAACCTATGACGGCAATATCCGGCGCAAAGATCTGAGCACAGACACCCCCTATAATACCTATGTACACTCAGGTCTGACTCCTACTCCAATTGCGCTTCCCGGCAGGAAATCTATTCATGCAGCCCTGCATCCGGCAGATGGCGACGCCCTCTATTTTGTGGCGACAGGTGAGGGAGGTCATTTTTTCTCCGCAACCTATGAAGAGCATAGACGGGCAGTACAAAAGTATCAAATCAAGCGGAATAAGAATTGAAACCGGGAAGCTTTATCACCTTTGAAGGGATCGAAGGAGCGGGGAAGAGCTGCAATATCAGCCATGCCGGGATGCTGCTGGAAAATTCTGCAAAACAAGTCATGCTGACCCGCGAACCCGGTGGAACGCCGCTGGGTGAATCCTTACGGGAACTGTTGCTGGGCCACAAGCATGATGACATCTCTTCCACGGCAGAATTGCTGCTGATGTTTGCCGCGCGTGCGCAGCACCTGCAGAGCAAAATCCTGCCTGCGCTGGAGCGTGGAGAATGGGTGATTTGCGATCGTTTTACTGATGCAACCTATGCCTATCAGGGAGGTGGGCGCAATCTCGACACGGCTGCAATTGCCGCGTTGGAAAGCCTGGTGCAGGGTGAGCGCCGCCCGGATTTGACCATACTGCTGGATCTTCCGGTGTCTATGGGGCTTGAACGGGCTGGAAAGCGCTCTGCGCCAGACCGCTTCGAGAGGGAGAAACATGACTTCTTTGAGCGCGTGCGCAGTGCTTATCTGCAGATCGCAGAGAGAGATCCGCAGCGTGTGAAAGTGGTTGACGCTTCTGTTCCTCTGCAACAGGTGCAGCAGCAAATAGAGAGAGTACTCTCTGCATTTCTTGAATCTGCTTGATTCGTGAATAACCAGGCCCCCTATCCATGGCAGCAGCAAAGCTGGGAGTTGCTTCAGCGATACATTCAGAGGAGCAGGCTTCCGCAAGGGTTGCTCTTCAATGGTCCTGCCGAGTGCGGTAAAAAACATTTTTCACAACGCTTTGCGGAAGCTGTGTTATGCACTGCAAATGGATCTGAAGATGCAGTCCGGCAGCATGGAAAAGCTTGTGGAAAATGTCACTCCTGCCTATTACTGGCAGCAGGAAACCATCCCGATCTGGTCATTCTTGCTCCGCCAGAGGATAAAAAAACCATACCGGTGGATGCTGTGCGTGAATTCACACAGGATGCAACGTTGACACCACAAATTGCAAGCAGTCGCGTGTGTGTGATCACCCCTGCTGACGCGATGACCAGCGAGGCAGCGAACAGCCTGCTGAAAACACTGGAAGAGCCGGCGGCAAATAACCACATGATTCTTGTCACCGAGCATGTCAGGCATCTGCCCGCAACAATCCGTTCCCGCTGCCAGATAATCAATCTGCCGCTGCCGACACAAGAGCAGAGTTTGCAGTGGCTACAGCAACAGCGACCGCAGCAGCAGCAATGGCAGGAGTTATTGAATTGTGCGGGCGGCGCGCCTTTGCGGGCACTCTCATTTGAAAAAAGTGATATTATGCAGCGGCGTCAGCAGTTGTTTAACAGTTTTGCGGCGCTGATCAGTGGTCAGCAGGCGCCGCTTTCCGCGGTGGCGGTATGGAACGAAGAGGTGAGTGAAGTGCTGCTTAAATGGCTTTATGAATGGACTCTTGACCTGCTGCGGGGCAGGCAAACTGGCGTGGAGAATATGCGCGATTTACTGACCCTGAGAGGACTCTCAGATTCGATCCCGGGTCTGGATGCTGGAAAACTGATCGCACTGATCGAGCAATTGGTCTCCCTTAACCGCGGAATGGGTGAGCGTAACTTGAATCGTCAGATGCAGCTTGAAGCATTGGCTGTCAGCTTTACGGGGTTAGTCGTTGTCCAAAAATAACTCCCCGTTTGTGCTTGCACTATTGTCCCTCTTCAGCGCTCCCGCGAAACCCGTTCAACGACTTAGGCAGAGGTCCTTTAATTCATGAGTATTCAAAGTAGCGGCAGGAAGATGCTCAATCTTCAGTTGAAAGATCGGGAGTCCCTGTACAAATCCTATCTCTCCTTTCTTGAGGAGGGGGGGCTGTTTGTCGAAACAGCAGAAACTTATCAACTGGGTGACGAGGTTTTTCTGCTGGTTACGCTTCCCGGAAGTGAGGAGCGCCATCCGATCGCGAGCACTGTTATCTGGATCACGCCGGCTGGCGCTGCGGGCAACCATCCACGCGGCGTAGGTGTGCGTTTCGGCGTCAAGGATGAGGGTAAATTGCATAACAAGGTCGAGAAAATTCTTTCCGATATGATTGACTCCGATATTCCAACCTACACGATGTAAGGGATGATGAAGCTCATTGATTCACACTGTCATCTCGACCGGGTCGACCTGACTCACTATCAGGGAAATTTTCATGATTTCGTCACTGCGACACTGAAGTCCGGTGTCGAGCAGATGCTGTGTGTTTGCATCGATCTTGAAAGCTATCCGGCAATGCTTGAGCTGGTGCACGAATATGAGCATATTTTTGTTTCTGTAGGCGTCCATCCCAATGACCGGGATCGCACCGAGCCAACAGCTGACGAACTGGTCAAGTTGGCCTCGATACCGAAAAATGTAGCCATCGGTGAAACCGGACTCGACTATTTTCGCAGTGAGACGGAAGATTTGGCGTGGCAGCAGCAGCGCTTTCGCACCCATATACAGGCGGCAAAAGATGCACGTAAGCCTCTTATTATTCATACACGTCAGGCACGAAAAGATACCATCGATCTGATGCGACAGGAGTCGGCAAGGGATGCCGGCGGCGTTATGCACTGTTTTACAGAGAGCTGGGATATGGCACAGCAGGCGCTGGATATGGGGTTTTACATCTCCTTTTCAGGCATAGTGACCTTTAACAATGCATCCGAGTTACGCGATGTCGCCAAAAAAGTTCCGCTGGATCGTATGCTGATCGAAACCGACTCTCCCTATCTTGCACCTATGCCCTACCGTGGCAAGCCGAACCAGCCGAAATATCTCTATCGTGTCGCTGAAACCATTGCAGAGGTGCGCGGCATGGAGGTTGCAGAGGTAGCGCAGATAACCAGCAGCAATTTTTTCGAACTCTTTTTGGGCAACAACAAAGCATCAGGGGTATAAATCATGTCTGAAGATCTAAAGCAGCAGCTGCAAGCACTTGAAGATGAGCTTAGTCATCGCTTTGAACGCATTTCAGGGGATCTGCAAAGCGACCACAGTGCGGATTTTGCCGAACAGGCGACAGAACGTGAAAATGATGAAGTGTTGCTGGGGTTGCAGCAGGAGACAGCTGCTGCCCTGGTGCAGATAAAACAGGCCCTGCGGCAGGTGGATGATGGCTCCTATGGAATCTGTGAAAGCTGCGGTGAAAAGATCGGCGCAGGGCGGCTCAAGGCAATGCCTTTTGCCACCCGCTGCATACATTGCGCCGAGTAATCAGCGTCTGTTCGATAACCCCGTCTCCTGAAAGAAGCATGCAGCATCCCACCACCCCGTGCTGCACAAGATGCATGTAGCAATTCTCAATGTACCAATGAAATATTGAGATCTTAAAAGACTTTCACCACGAAGCACACGAAGACCACGAAGAATCAACTGGTTACAAAAACTCCTTCGTGCTCTTCGTCTCCTTCGTGGTGAATATCTCTCTACATTTAGAATTGCTGAGATGCATGAGAGACATTCTCAGATTTTCGCCAGCAGCCAGTCCATCTGTCTATTGCTGAGAATGCGCTTCAGAAAGCCGAACAGATAGGTCGGAAAGGTGACGTAGTAACGAATTTTCGGACGTTTGCTTTCGAGTGCATGCACGACTTTTTTTAGCACGGCCTCCGGCGGCAGGGTAAAAGGGGCGGCATCTCCCTCTTTTTTCAGACGGGTGATCATCTTTTCATAGGTTGCCTGATGAACGCTCTGTTCAACATCGATATTCTCGATGAACTTCTGATAAGCAGTGGCGCGAAATCGGCTGCGGATCGGACCTGGCTCGATCAGGCTGATATGGATGTTGGTTCCACGGAGTTCCAGGCGCTGGGTATCGGCAAGCCCCTCCAGGGCATATTTACTGGCGTTGTAGGCGCCCCGGTAGGACATGGCTGCAAAGCCCAGCACCGAGCTGTTGTGGATGATGCGGCCTTCATTGTGCAGCCGCATGACAGGGATAACGAGTCGGGTCAACTCATGCCAGCCGAACAGGTTGGTCTCGAACTGGCTGCGCAGGGTTTCGCGTGTTAGATCCTCGACAGCGCCTGGCTGGCCATAGGCGCCATTGTTGAACAGTGCATAGAGCCAGCCGCCGCTAGCCTCCATCACACTATTGAAGGCAGCATGAATGCTCTCACTGTCGCAGTAATCGAGATAGAGTGCTGTGATGCCCAGGTTTTCCAGGGCATCGATATCCGCTTGCCGTCGTGCAGTCGCAAATACCCGGTATCCACGCTGATGCAGGCCAACGGCAGTGCAACGACCAATGCCGCTGGAGCAGCCTGTGACAAGGATGGATTTTTGCGGCATGTTTTGTCCCTGACTCTGGAAGAGAGCGCATGGTAGCCTGATCTCAGAAATTGCGCCACCGTGCCTGCATGGTTGTGGCTGAAAAAATGGCTATATCTCTCCTGAAAAATGTCTATAATAAAGAAAGCCTTGTTGTTGGATGATGGACTAACATGAGTGACACAGAATTGGATAAACAGCTGATCGATCCATTTGGACGAAGAGTGGAGTATGTACGTCTCTCTGTCACTGATAAATGCAACATGCGCTGCTTCTATTGCATTCCCAAAGGCTTCAAGGATTTCGAAGAGCCGGACAACTGGCTAAGCTTCGATGAAGTGGAGCGCCTCATGCGTATTTTTGCTGACCTGGGGGTCAGGCGGGTGCGATTAACCGGTGGAGAGCCACTGGTGCGCAAGAATCTGCCGCAACTCGCCGCCAGACTCTCGGCGATACCCGGCATCGAAGATCTCTCCCTGAGCACCAATGCATCCCTATTGAGCGAGCATGCGGTTGCCCTCAAGAAGGCTGGAATCTCACGCATCAATGTTAGCCTGGACTCATTGCAGCATGAGCGTTTCAAAGAGATCACCGGTGGCAGGTTGCAGACTGTCCTCGATGGATTGCAGGCAGCGAAAAGCGCAGGCCTCAATCCGGTCAAAATAAACGTCGTGGCAATGAAGGGACTCAATGATGATGAGTTTGAATCAATCGTTGATTACTGCCTGGAAAATGATTTTACGCTGCGTTTTATTGAAACCATGCCGATAGGGTCTACAGGAAAGGATGCAATCGACTATTACTATGATCTGCAAAAGCTCAAAAAACGTCTGCAAAAAAGCTTTAGCCTGATTCCGGGCATGATGCCGGGTGGTGGTCCGGCGCGTTACTTCCAGGTAAAAGGGACAGAACTTCGTATCGGTTTCATTACCCCCATATCACAACATTTTTGCGAAACCTGCAACCGTGTACGGGTATCGGTCAATGGCACACTCTATCTCTGTCTTGGACAGAATGACAAGGTGGAGCTGCGCCCGTTGCTCAGAGATGGCTCGACTGATGAGCAACTCAGGGAGGCGATCGTGGCGGCACTTGCGCTCAAGCCTATGCGCCATGAATTCAAGGATGAACCGGGACAGATTGTCAGGATCATGTCGCAAACAGGTGGATGAACAGCCACTTCCGCTTTGAAATCCAAATATCTTTACCGGTAGAGATATGTCACAGGGTGCTGCTGGAGATGGACAACGACTAAGTGGCGGCTGATTCAGCAGCGTGTGCTACCTGATGGAGAGTCACGCCACGATGGTTTGATTTCTCGATAACTTCATATCTTATTTGCGTTTGTGGTGATTTCCCAATAACCTCGTGTGAATGCTGTCATTGCGAGGGAGCCTAAGCGACCGCGGCAATCTGCTTGAGATTATAAATTACATCCCTGTAATTTACTCTTCGGGCCGCACAAGGCGCTTTCAACGATCTTTGATTCAATACAGATCTTCCAGCACCGTCATCCGGCTTTGGGTTGCCGGATTTCGCTTACGCTCATCCGGCCTACGGATTTCTTCTGCACTGACTTATTGCGATGTTACCCCCGGCGTAATTTCTCAATAACCCCGTGCAGGAAAGTAGGGTTGGTGGTTGCCTTTCAGGGCTTCCGCCGAATAAATGCTCCTGCGTTTTCGGCACTTCCGCCAT
>JAYELV010000143.1:0-3965 GCA_034717755.1 Pseudomonadota bacterium
TTGGCACCCTACGGACTCTTTTTTTGGACATCGACTTAGGTATCAACTTAATAATCCCGTGCAGGAAGTAGGGTCGGGAGTCTGCTTTTCAGGGCTGTATAAAACAGGGATGTTTTATCAGAGCTTACAGGGACGTATTCACGCGTCCCTGAAAGGCTGATCCCGACCCTGCGCAGACCCGAACAATGCCCGGGCTTTTTGAGAAGTTATCGACTTAGTCCGCAATGCTATAAATGAGGGAGTGATTCGTCTAAAATAACTCGGAGATAGTGTGGTTTATTTTAAACCATAGGAGTCTGAAGATGCCAACAGAGCGCCCATCCAGAGTGCATACACGTCGACCCGCGATGCACCATCCGGCGACCCCGCACGAGGAGATCCGCTCACTCGGCATTGCCGGCAATCTCGCACGCACCTTTATCACCTCGCCACTCTCCCCCATGCTGTTGATGGCAAGTCTCTTCATCGGCTTGATGGGGCTGATTTTTACACCACGCCAGGAAGATCCGGAAATCTCCGTGCCGATGGTGGATATCTTTATCAGTTATCCGGGCTCCTCTGCTGCACAGGTCGCCAGTCTGGCGATCAATCCGCTCGAACGTATGATGAGCGGCATTCCAGGCGTCAAACATATCTACTCCGCCTCGGAACGTGATCGCGGAATCGTGACGGTGCGCTTCAAGGTCGGCGAAGAGTTGGGGCCATCCATTGTCAAGGTGCATGACAAACTGCAGTCCAACCTGGATAAAATCCCTCCCGGCGTCTCCATGCCGCTGGTCAAACCCAAGGGGGTCGATGATGTTCCCGTGGTGACAGTGACGCTGTGGTCGGAAGAGATGGGGGACGAGGTCCTGCGGACGCTGTCGGCGGATGTGCTGCAGCGCCTCAAAGAGGTCAAGAATACAGGTGATGGTTTTATTGTCGGTGGCCGTGTCAGGCAAGTGAGAGTTGAAATCCTGCCGGAGCGTTTGGCGGGCCATGACATCAGTCTGCAGCAGGTCGCCAACACCATTCGCACCGCCAATATGGCGTCGACATCAGGAGCCATGGAGGCCGGAAGCACCCGTTTTCGGGTGACATCAGGCCACTTTCTGAAGAATGCCAATGAAGTCGGCAGGCTGGTGGTTGGCAGCAGCCAGGGTACTCCTGTCTATGTTTCGGATGTCGCCAATGTGCTGGATGGCGCTGAAGAGACGTCGCAGGTGGCGACTTATATCAGCGGTCCTGCGGCCAGTGCGGATGCCGATCTCACTGATGGCGCCCCGGCTGTCACGATCGCAATCGCCAAGAAAGAGGGCACCAACGGCGTCTCGGTCGCCAATGACATTCTGGATAAAGTCGAGTCATTGAAGGGGCGCATCATCCCTGCCAATGTGCAGGTCGCGATCACGCGTAATTATGGTAAGACAGCCAATGACAAGGTCAATGAGCTGCTGCTGTCACTGCTGGGGGCTGCGGTAGCGGTAACGCTGTTGTCCTGGATCACCATAGGACGGCGCCCCGCCATCGTGGTGGTGGCTATCATCCCCGTGGTCATCCTGATCACCATCTGGTCCGCCTGGGCGCTGGGTTATTCGATCAACCGCGTGAGCCTGTTTGCGCTGATCTTCTCGATCGGCATTCTCGTCGACGACGCCACCGTGGTGGTGGAAAATATCTTCCGCCGTTGGCTGCATGATGGCGAGACGCGTATCGATACAGCGGTCGATGCAGTGCGCGAAGTCGGCAACCCGACCATTATTGCTACATTGGCGGTGCTCTGTGCGCTGTTGCCCATGGGGCTGGTGAGCGGCATGATGGGACCCTACATGTTCCCGATTCCGCTGTTTGGCTCCGTGGCGATGCTGTTTTCACTGTTTGCCGCCTTTGTCTTTACTCCCTGGTTTGCCTACAAGATGCGGCCAAAGTTGCAAGTTTTACAAAAAGCCGAGCGGCGAGAGAAAGAGACACAGGATCTTATTGGACGCATCTACCGTCCCTTTATCGAGCCGTTGATCAGGAGTCGTTTCAAGGGTCGGGTGTTCATCGTGGTGATCCTGATCGCCTTCTTTGCCGCCCTGTCGATGTTTTACACCAAGGCGGTGACGGTGAAGATGCTGCCTTTTGACAACAAGCCTGAATTCAATGTATTGATCAATCTGCCGGAGGGGACGACCTTGCCGGATACGGCAAATTTCACCTTGTTGATGGCTGATGCACTGCGTACGGTTCCCGAGGTGAGCGCATTGCAAACGTACGTTGGCACGGCATCTCCCTACAACTTCAACGGCATGGTGCGTCACTACTACCTGCGCGCCGAGCCATGGCAGGCGGATATCCAGGTGATGCTGCTGGATAAAAGCGAACGTCAACGCAGCAGTCATGAGATCTCCGAATCGGTGCGCAACCTGCTGACACCGATTGCCGGGCGCTATGGCGCCAAAATAGCCGTCGTCGAAATGCCTCCCGGGCCGCCGGTGCTGCAGACAATGGTTGCCGAGGTCTATGGTCCTGATCATGAAACGCGCCAGCAGGTCGCCAGGGATATGGAGCAGATGTTCATCGATGCGCCAAACCTGGTGGATGTCGATACCTACATGGTGGATAGTTCCGAACGCTGGCATTTTGAGGTTGATACCGAGAAAGCAACCCGCCGCGGTGTCTCTGTCGAGAGTATCAACAGAAACCTGGCGATGGCCATGGGCGGTTATCAGCTGGGAGATGTGAAACGCAGTGGTGAACTGGAGCCGACCTACCTTGTCATACAGCTGCCGCTCTCTGTCAGGGCCGAGATTGGTCAGCTCTCTACCCTGCCGATCCCGAGCGAAAGCGGAACCAATATCCCGCTGTCGGAAGTCGGCCGATTCGTCAAACAAGCCGAAGACCCCATCATCTACCATAAGGACCTGCGGCCCATGGAGTATGTCGTGGGTGAAATGGAGGGCCGCCTGGGTGCGCCTATCTACGGCATGATGTCGGTCGAGGAGGCGCTCAATCACTACACCGCACCTGACGGAGTTGAGATCAGCGGCACTCTCACCGGAGCGCCACAGGATGATGCAGTGTCAGGATTCGAGTGGAGTGGTGAATGGGTCGTCACCTATGAGACCTTCCGTGACATGGGGATTGCATTTGCCGCCGCACTGGTGATGATCTATATATTGCTGGTGTGGGAGTTTGGTAATTTCATTCATCCGGCGATCATCATGGCGCCCATTCCACTGACATTGATTGGCATTATTCCCGGCCACTGGCTGATGGGAGCGGAGTTTACCGCCACCTCCATGATCGGCTTTATAGCGTTGGCCGGCATCGAGGTGCGCAATTCGATTCTGCTGGTGGATTTTGCCCGCAACGAGGTGCACAGAGGGGTTCCCGTCCGCGAGGCGGTGGTGTTAGCCGGGCAGATTCGCATGCGCCCCATCTGGGTGACGGATTTGACCATGATGGCTGGCGCCATAGCGATTATTTTTGATCCGATTTTCGAAGGTATGGCTGTGTCGCTGCTGTTCGGTCCCATCGTGGCCGTGCCGCTGACCATGATCGTCGTGCCCCTGGGCTGCACCTCCGCCTATAAAGCCTTCCTGCGGAAAAGTGCGCAGAGTGAAGAGGCAGAAGGGGATTTCTGCGGCGGTAGCGATAAGATGTTGGTGAAGTGAAAGGTTTTAGGTTTTAGGTTTTAAGGTAACTTCTCAATATTCCCGTGCATGATTTGGGTTTGCGCAGGGTCAGGACCAGCCTTTCAGGGACGCGTGAATACATCCCTGTAAGCTCTGATAAAACATCCCTGTTTTATACAGCCCTGAAAAGCAAGTCCCAACCCTGCTTTTCTGCACGGAGTTATTGAGAAATTACGTTTTAAGTTTTCAGGTTTGCTGAGCTGCTTCCAGCTCTTCCAGGGCTTGCATCCATTGCTCTTCGGTCTCGGCCAAACCGGCATCTATCTCTCCTTTCTCTTCGAGCAGCTGTTTGAGTTCCTGTTTGCG
>JAYELV010000144.1:0-3957 GCA_034717755.1 Pseudomonadota bacterium
GTAGGCCGGATAAGGCGCTTTCACCGATCTTTGATTCAATACGGATCTTCCAGCGCCGTCATCCGGCTTTGGGTTGCCGGATTTCGCTTCCGCTCATCCGGCCTACAGGTTTTTCCTGCACGGAGTTTTTGAGAAGTTACGAGAACCCGAAGTAACTCCTTCTTCTCTCCGCTACTTCAATCTGTTCCGATAAAACTCATCCCCATAAAATTGGTTCAGTGATCAATTCTTAGCAGTTCTCCAAAAACAATTTCCCCATCCTGCTTGCCTATTGTCCCTCTTCATTTTTCATTGTCTCAGCGAGAAGTCACAGAACTCTGCTCAGCACCCCTTGCTGCGCCTTGAAAACGACAACAATGCGGCGCGATACGGGCAATCTTATTATGGACAACTTCCTGGCATGGGTATGCGAGGGAACTGTGATCTCTTAATCAGGATATAATAGGAACGTATCATCAATTTGCAGGAGTATTTTGTGGAAACAGATGCAGTAAAAGCACTCATCGAGCAGGGGTTGCCAGGGGCCGATGTTGAAGTCACTGGTGACGGACGTCATTTTGAGGCAACTGTCATTAGTGATCAATTTGAAGGGCAGTCGCTGTTGCAGCGTCATCGCATGGTCAATGCTGCTGTCGAAAAGCAGATCAGCAATGACGAACTGCATGCACTCTCTATCAAGGCCTATACACCACAACAGGCCGAAGAGAAGTAATTCCTGCCGGCTCCCTTCACCCCAATTTTCTGAACTCCAGTACTGACACAGGTTATTGTGATGTCTGATAAATCCTCTCCAACAGTCACTTTCAAGGATCTTGCCCTGGGTGATGCACTACTCAAGGCGCTCGATGATGTCGGTTATGAAACGCCATCCCCGGTGCAGGCAGCCACCATTCCTGTGTTGCTCGAAGGCTGCGATATTGTCGGCCAGGCGCAAACAGGCTCTGGCAAGACAGCGGCTTTCGCGCTACCCATGCTGACGCGCATCGATCTGAAAAAAACACAACCGCAGTTGCTGGTGCTAACTCCAACAAGGGAGTTGGCAATCCAGGTTGCCGAGGCTTTTCATCGTTATGCTTCCCACATGCGAGGATTTCACGTGCTGCCTATCTATGGTGGCCAGGACTATAATATTCAGCTGCGTGCCCTGAGGCGCGGTGTCCATGTGGTGGTGGGCACCCCGGGACGGGTGATCGACCACTTGCGCAAGGGGACTCTGAAACTGGATCATCTAAAAGCACTGGTGCTGGATGAAGCCGACGAGATGCTGCGCATGGGCTTTATCGATGATGTCGAGTGGGTACTGGAAAAGTCCCCTTCGAGTCGTCAGATTGCCCTCTTTTCTGCGACCATGCCGAAAGATATCCGGCGTATTGCCAGAAAACACCTGCACAAACCACAGGAGATCTCGATCGAGCAAAAGACTGCGACTGCCGAGACCATACGACAGCGCTACTGGATGGTGAGCGGTACCCATAAGCTGGATGCCCTGACGCGTATCCTCGAAGCCGAGACCTGTGACGCAATTCTTATTTTTGTACGTACAAAAATAGCAACTGTCGAGTTGGCGGAAAAACTGGAGGCACGGGGTTATGCAGTTGCGCCTTTGAGCGGCGATATCCAGCAAAAGCAGCGGGAACGTACTGTCAATCAGCTCAAAGAAGGCAGGCTTGATATCGTTGTAGCAACAGATGTTGCTGCGCGGGGGCTTGATGTTCAGCGCATCAGTCACGTGATCAACTATGATGTTCCTCATGATACGGAGTCCTATATCCACCGCATCGGCCGAACAGGACGGGCCGGGCGGGAAGGAGACGCCATCCTCTTTATTGCGCCACGTGAAAAACGTATGCTCTATGCGATAGAACGTGCGACCAGGAAAAAGATCGAGCAAATGCAGCTGCCTTCGACTGCTGATATCAACGACAAGCGCATTGTTCAATTCAAACAGAACATTACGGATGCAATCGCTGCAGAAGGGGAGACGGATTTTTATCTGCAACTGGTTGAGCAATACCACCGGGAACATAATGTCCCTGCAATCGAAATCGCTGCCGCACTGGCAAAGTTGCTGCAGGGTGATATGCCGTTGCTACTCAAGGATCAGCCCCGAAAATCGAGGCAGAGAAGTAGTGAGGGAACGCAGGGCAGGGATAACAGCCGTCGAACCGGCAGCAGAGAAAGCGGCAGGGGAACTGCAAGAGACCGCAGGGAGGGTGGCCGCAGGGAAGGCAGGGATAATAACCGCGGCAGGTCTGCCACAGGCCGGGGCAATGAGCGTCCTGCCGAACGTCGCCAGCGTCAGGAATCAGGGCCTGCAGAAGGCATGCAGCGCTATCGCATGGAGGTTGGTCACAAAAATGATGTCAAGCCGGGGAATATTGTTGGCGCCATTGCCAATGAAGCCGGTCTCGACAGCCAATATATCAATCGTATCGTGATACATGACGATTACTCGACCGTCGAACTACCCGAGGGAATGCCCAGGGATATCTTCCGCACGCTGAAAAAAACCTGGGTGTGCGGGACCCAGCTGAAGATCAGAAAGGATGGTGAAGAGAAACCGCCGAGGAAAAAACTGCATGTCAATAAACACGGTGATTCCGGTCACAAGGGGAAAAGCAAAAAGAGAAAACCCAAAAGGGGATGACAATCCTCACGCCAATGTTGCCGCGCAGGATGTTTAGCGGGCTATCCACGTCAGGCAATTCCATGCAAGTTTCAACACAGTCACGGGTAACCACGAAGGAACCTGAGAAGTAAAAAAATGGTCTCTCTATTATGCGATTGCACTCTAATTGCACTCTGGGATATGATTTCAGTAGAGTTTCCGGGACGCTTATAGAGTGAATTTACGTCAACTGCCAAATACCATCAGCATATTTCGTGTTGTGTTGGTTTTTCCAATTATCTACCTGCTGTTGAATCATCAGTATCAGCAAACCCTGGTGCTGTTTGTGATTGCAGGTGTCTCGGATGGTGTGGATGGTTTTCTGGCAAAACACTATGGCTGGCAGACCTGGCTGGGTGGTGTGCTGGACCCACTCGCTGACAAGTTCCTGCTGGTCTCATGCTTCATCGCCCTTGCGTGGATGGGGATGCTTTCCTGGTGGCTGGTTGCGCTGGTCATGGTGCGCGATGTTGTGATTATTGCCGGCGCAACCTACTACTATTTTCGCGTCGACCGTATCGATGCACAGCCTACATTTCTCAGCAAGTTCAACACGGTTTCCCAGATAGGGCTGGTGGTCGTGGTCATTTTATCCGAGATTGTCTCTTTGCCCTCATGGCTGGTGACGACGATGATTATTTTTGTTGCCCTGACAACTGTCAGCAGCGGTCTCGATTATGTCGTCGCCTGGTCTCGCAGGGCGCAAAAGCATCCGCATTGATTGTTCGAGCTGTCATCGTGCTTACCGCAAGTTATCTTTGGCATTCATCATCATGCCTTGAAAGTAGTTGATACTTTTCCCTCTCATCCCGAGGGGCGATAGGCAGGAGCGCACTCCCATTTGCAACTCTCAAGAGATCTCAATGACACTTTCCTGTGATATCGCTGCTTTGAAACTCAAATCGATGGCAATCGACAGCGATGTTCTGACCCCGGAGCAGTACTGCTATCTGGCATCTTGGCGGGAAGGTGCATGACGTACGCAATTCAATCCCGGGCGCTCGACAGGCTGATTCTCGAAATCAAAAGCGAGGTCAGGAAAACCGTATCCTATACCGGCAGAGAGAGCCTCAAACCCGAAGTTTACGAGGCGATGATGCAGGTCAATCGTGAAGATTTCGTGCGCGACGAGGATCGCGAACTCGCCTGGGGCAACTATCCACTCTCGATTGGCCAGGGACAGACGATTTCACAGCCCTATATCGTAGCCCTGATGACGGACATGCTGGAGGTCGACAGTGATTCCGTAGTGCTGGAGATCGGCGCAGGTTCCGGATACCAGGCAGCCG
>JAYELV010000145.1:0-14920 GCA_034717755.1 Pseudomonadota bacterium
ACTCATCGTGAAAAAAACAGAGCCTGTCATCCTTGTTCCCAAACTCCTGCATGAGAACCTATAGTATGATTCACTCGAATCAGCCCCTATTGATCTTTTCTCACATTGCCTTGTTTTATAATATTGTAACTGTTGCAGTGATAACTGTAGGAAAAAGAGAGAGGTAAAATTTATAAAACTGGGTAACATCTCAAAAAGCCCGTGCATTGTTCGAGTCTGCGCAGGGTCGGGATCAGCCTTTCAGGGACGCGTGAATACGTCCCTGTATGCTCTGATAAAACATCCCTGTTTTCGACCGCCATGGAAGGCGGAAGTGCCGAAAACGCAGGAGCATTTATTCGGCGGAAGCCCTGAAAAGCAGACTCCCGACCCTGCTTCCTGCACGAGGTTATTGAGAAGTTACAAAACTGGTGATTAAACGTATGAGAGACCATTAAATTTCACTCATTATCTCGATTACCCATACACCTCTATGAACAGAGTTAAGAAAATATTGGGCCGCAGTCTGCTTCTGGATCTGGAAACGACTCCTGATGGAAAGCTTCTGAAGGTTGGCGCCCTGTGCGGAAAAGAACAACGCCTGCTCAAGGGGCGGTTTGGCAAGAGTGATGTGGTTCGGGCTCTGGATGATCTTGGGCGCAGCGCCGATTATGTGCTTGGGCACAACATTCTCGACCATGACCTGCCTCTCCTCAAAAAGAACTTTCCCGGGCTTCATCTGCATAGCCTTCCCGTTATCGACACCCTGTTCCTCTCACCACTTGCTTTCCCTGAAAACCCCTACCACCATCTTGTAAAGGACTACCGCCTGCTCAGCACCGCTTTGAATGATCCCGTCAGCGATGCCCGCAACGCGGGATTGCTGTTTCAAGACCAGTGCGAAGTTTTTGAAGAGTTGAAAAGCAGTAACAAGGAGGTGGGTCAATTCTATGCATGGGCATTTTGCGCAACCATGCCTGCACTCTTCCATGCATTGAAAATTAAACCCTTCACACAGCAGGAAGCAAAAAGCTATTTTGCTTCCCTGGATGCCGTTCCTGGTTGCAAGAGTGCCGCGCAATCCCTGTCTGCCGAAATTGAGAGGCTTGAATCGAGGGAGTCGGCTGCCTATGCATTGGCATGGTTGCGCGTGGCCGGATCGAATTCGATACTCCCACCCTGGGTGCGGCACCGTTTTCCCGGGGTGATGACAATCATTCGCCGCTTGCGTGACAAGGGATGCAGCGATCCAGCCTGCTGCTATTGCCAGACCAACCACAACCCGCACAAGCAGCTTCAACATTTCTTCGGCTTTGAAGAGTTCCGCAGGGAGCCGCACGCAGCAGATGGAGGCAGCCTCCAGGAAGCTATCGTCCGCAGCGGCATGAATGATGAGCCGCTGTTGGCGATCCTGCCGACAGGCGGCGGGAAATCGCTGTGCTTCCAACTGCCCGCACTGGTGCGCAACCAGCGTCTGGGCGTTCTCTCCATCGTTATTTCACCGTTGCAGGCATTGATGAAAGACCAGGTTGATAATCTCAACCGGCTCACGCAATCAACCTTTGCAGCAGCGCTATACGGGATGCTGACACCACCCGAACGTGGCAATGTGCTCGAACGGATTCGTCTTGGTGATGTCGCCATCCTCTACGTCTCCCCTGAGCAGCTGCGCAATGCCTCTTTCAGGAAGGTGATCAAACAGCGTGAGATCGGTTGCTGGATATTCGACGAGGCGCATTGCCTCTCCCGCTGGGGACATTCGTTCCGGCCGGACTATCTGTATGTATCGCGCTTTATGCGTGAAATGGCATCACAGCAGGGGGTTGCTCCTCCATCCGTCGCCTGCTTCACTGCAACCGCCAAACGCGATGTTATCGAGGAGATTCAGCAGCATTTTCTCACGGAGTTGTCACAGGAACTCACGCTATTCGATGGCGGGGCGGAGCGAACCAACCTCGACTTCGAGGTGCAGGTTGTCAATTCAGCCGATAAAAGAGATCGTATCAAACAGCTGCTGATGGAGCGTCTGCCCAATCCGGAAGATGGCGCATCGGTAATCTATTGCGCCACCAGGCGCGGTGCAGAGGAGATGGCGCAATGGCTGCAACGCTTCGGCTTGTCGGTCGAAGCCTTTCATGCAGGTGTGGACGCACCTGAAAAGCGACGCATCCAGGATGAGTTCATCGCCGGAAACATCCAGCATATCTGTGCGACCAACGCCTTCGGCATGGGCATCGACAAGGACAACGTGCGCCTGGTGATTCATGCCGACATCCCCGGGTCGCTGGAGAATTATCTACAGGAGGCGGGACGCGCCGGGCGCGACAGAAACCTTGCCCTGTGCGTGCTGCTTTATGACAAACAGGATATTGAAACCCAGTTTTCTCTGGGCGCCTTTTCACGTCTGAGCCGTCATGACATTGCCCAAATCCTCAGGGGGCTGCGCCGCGCCAAACGTGATGATAAAAATACCGTGGTCATCACCGCCGGCGAAATTCTTCGCGACGAAGAGGTCGATACCGAATTCAGTTCGACAGATCCCATGGCCGCCACCAGGATCAACACCGCGGTTTCGATGCTGGAGCGCGGCGATTTTGTGCGCCGCGATCAAAACAAAACCAACGTCCTGCAGGTTCAGCCCCTGGTGCGCTCCATGGAGGAGGCCATCGGGAAGATCGATAAACTGGATCTTTCGCGTCGGGTCAGGGGACAATGGCTGGAGATACTCGGCGCTATCTTCAACAGCAATCCAGACGAGGGGCTTAGCGCCGATAAGCTGGCGGAGCTGCCGTCGATGAAGGCAAGGGAAGAACAGCCTGCATACCACAGGTTGCAGCACGACACCCTGCCGGTGATGCGCGTGCTTGGCGACATGGTCAATGCAAAGATCGTTGAAAAAGACACCCTGTTGAGCGCCTACGTCAAAGTCCGCTGCGCCAACTCCTCCGACAAGGTGCTGGTTGATGTGTGTGCGCTGGAAAATGCCATGATCGCCATCATGCGAGAGGAGGAGCCGGATGCCGAAGGCTGGATGATCCTGACGCTTCGGCATTTGAACCAACGTCTCCTCGATGACGGATTTTCCACAGCCCCCGAATCCCTGAGGAGCCTGCTCAACAGTCTGTCGCTGGATGGGCAGGGTCTTGCCGGCAACAGGGGCAGCATCGACGTGAAATACCGGGACAAGAATCATCTCCGTGTAAAGTTGCAGCGAGAATGGGGTGATTTACAGAAGACGGCGGAAAAACGACAGGCCGTTGCAAAAATCATTTTAGATACGATTGCCCGTAAAATTCCATCAGCATCGAGTGGTGAGCACCTGGTGAAGTTCAGCGAAAGCGAACTGCTGGATGCGTTGCACGCCGACATGTTCATCGCGGCGCAAATCAGGGATTTCAGTGCGGTCATAGAACGCGCCCTGCTATTTCTGCATGAACAGAAGGCGATCATCCTGCAGCAGGGACTGGCAGTGTTTCGCTCGGCGATGACCATCACCATCCTGCCGGACACCAAAGGAAGGCGCTTCACCAATGGCGACTATTCATCGCTCAAAGAGCACTATCTGGAACGCAATTTTCAGATTCACGTCATGAACAGATATGCAGACCTGGGCCTGCAGAAAATCAAGAGCGCCCTGACGCTGGTTGCCGCCTATTTCACCATGAGCAAAACCGAGTTCGTGAAGCTGTTCTTTGCAGGGGAACAGGATATGCTGGATCGCGCCACCAGCGCAGAGTCCTACCAGGAGATCGTCGAGCAGTTGAACAATGGAATTCAGATCGCTGTGGTGTCGGCCAAACTACACAGCAACATGCTGGTGCTGGCAGGACCCGGTTCCGGAAAAACGCGGCTGATCGCACACCGTTGTGCATATCTGCTGCGCGTCGAGCGCGTTCGCTCCAGTGAAATTCTGGTCGTCTGTTTCAACCGCGCCGCCGCAATCAGCCTGCGCCAGCGCATTCGTCGTCTGGCCGGCAAAGATGCCGCGCGGGTGACCGTACAAACCTACCATGGTCTGGCCATGCGGCTCATCGGGGCGTCATTCTCCGCCCACCTGGATGACAAGGGAGAGATGCTCGATCTCGAAAGCATGATTCCAACCGCAACCCGAATGCTCAGGGGAGAGTGCGACATCCCCGGAGTCGAGCGTGATGAGATGCGCGAACGACTGCTTGCCGGATACCGCTACATCCTCATCGACGAGTACCAGGATATCGACCAACCCCAGTACGACATGATTTCGGCCATTGCAGGGCGTGCACTGGATGCGGAAAACCAGGATGCCAAACTCTCGATCCTGGCCGTCGGCGACGATGACCAGAATGTCTATAGTTTTCGCGGCGCCAACATTCGCTTCATTCGTCAATTCGAACAGGACTACAATGCCAGCACGCATTACCTGGTGGAGAACTACCGCTCCACAGCGAATATCATCAACGCCGCCAACCAGCTGATCGAGCTCAACAGCGACCGCATGAAAACCGGGCATCCTATCCGCATCAACGCCTCGCGTCGTCACGAACCTGCCGGAGAGCAGGTGAAGATAGTGGCTTGTCCGGAGCCGTTGCAGCAAGCGCGCATGGTCCTCGATGCGGTCCATGCGTATCGAGGTGCAGGCGGGAGCATCGCCGTCTTTTCACGCACCAACAGTGAACTCCATGCCATCCGCGCCGCGCTGGAAACTGTGATGATTCCCACCTTCACGGCATCGCAAGGCAGGGGCAGCACTCCGCTGCACCGATTACGCGAGATCAATGCGCTGATTGAATTTATCAGGCAGCTTCCGCAAACCACGCTAACGGCAACCGGCCTGCAAAAAGAGTTCCGCGGCCTGGCGTGTTACGCAGAGATGAATCCCTGGTGCAGGTTGATGGATGGAATCCTGCGTGAATGGGAGGATGAAACCGGCAACAACGACAGCACGCCAGCCGAAGCCATCGACTATCTCTATGAGGCCCTGCATGACCGTCAAAGGGAGCACTTTTGCGATGACGAAGTCTATCTGTCAACGGTTCACGCCGCCAAGGGACTGGAATTCGACCACGTCATCATGCTTGGCGGCTGGGGGAAACAGCGCGAGGTCATACAACAGGAAGAGGAGCGGCGACTCTATTACGTCGGCATGACGCGCGCGTGTAAAACGCTGATGTTGTGCCAACTGGATACTGTTGAAAATCCGCATACGCAGGCATTGTCAGGCAAGGCCGTCGTACACTCCAGGACCGGGCTACTCGATGCACCTTCGGATCAGGAATTGATGCTGCGCTACGCCATACTCGACCTCTCCAGCATCTGGATCAGTTATGCCGCAACGGCGCCCAATGCCAGGTTTGTTCAACAGGAGATTGCCAGACTCGAGCAAGGCTCCAGCGTGCACCTGCAGAGAGGTGAAAATAGCAATCGGGTTTTCATTACTGACGAAGAGGGTCACAAGATGGGCGCTCTATCCAATGCGGCAAGTCTGGAGTGGCAAGAGCGACTCTCGATGATCAAGGAGGTGCGCGTTCACGCCATCATCAACTGGAGAAAAGATTTCCTTGATCACACTCCCGAAGATGATTGCCCCGAGGAGTGGGAAGTCCCTCTGTTGGAAGTAGTTTTCACAGAATAGTGTTTGTCCCGTCAGGCTTCCAAATAGTGACCCATCAATTCTAAATGTAGAGAGAGATACTCACCACGAAGAGCACGAAGGCATTGTAACTTCTGAATAATCCCGTTCATTTGTTGGGCTCGCGCAGGGTCAGGACCTGCCTTTCAGGGACGCGTGAATACATCCCTGTATGCTCTGATAAAACATCCCTGTTTTCGACCGCCATGGATGGCGGAAGTGCCGAAAACGCAGGAGCATTTATTCGGCGGAAGCCCTGAAAAGCAAGTCCCAACCCTGCTTTTCTGCACGGAGTTATTAAGGAATTACAAGGTGTCTTTGTAACCAGTTGGTTCTTCGTGCCCTTCGTGAGCTTCGTGGTAAAAGTCTTTTTAAGATATAGACACTTTATTGGTACATTGAGAGTTGCTACTCCCTGTCAGCATCGTAGGCCGGATAAGGCTCTTTTACCGATCTTTGATTCCATACGGATCTTCCAGCGCCGTCATCCGGCTTTGGGTTGCCGGATTTCGCTTCCGCTCATCCGGCCTACGGGTTTTTCCTGCACAGAGTTATTGAAGAATCTTAATAAGTTTTTATATCTAGTTGATTCTTCATGCTCTTCGTGTGCTTCGAGGTAAAAGTCTTTTAAGATATCGACACTTTATTGGTACATTGAGAATTGCTACTCCCTGTCAGATCACTTTTGAGAAGCGCTGCTCTCCCTGCGGATTCAGGTAGGCATCGAAGCGCATACAGATATTGCGGATCAGAAAACGCCCTTTAGGCTCCACACTGATGCCCTGCTCGCTGACGACAAGAAGCCCATCTGACTGCATCTGCTGCAGGCCTTCGAGCTCCGCTGCAAAATAAGCTTTGAAATCGATCTCCCAGCGGCTTGAAATCGAGGAGAAATCGAGTCGGAAATGACAAATCAGGCGGGTGATCACATCACGCCGGATGAGGTCGTCGCGGTTCAGCTGCAACCCGCGGTGCAGTGGCAGATGACCGCTGTCAATTGCACTGTAATAGTCGTCCAGGGTGCGCAGGTTTTGCGAGTAGCTGTCGCCAACCATACCGATCGATGTAATTCCGATGCCGATCAGGTCGCAGTGACTGTGGGTAGAGTAGCCCTGAAAATTGCGATACAGCGTCCCCTCGCGCTGCGCCACAGCCAGTTCGTCGTCCGGCCTGGCAAAGTGATCCATGCCGATAAAGAGATAACCGGCCTGCTCCAGTGTCTCCGCAGTCATCTGCAGAATATCCAGCTTTTCAGAGGCGCCGGGCAACTCTGCAACATCAATACGGCGCTGTGGTTTAAACAGTTCGGGAAGATGGGCGTAGTTGAAGATGGAGAGACGATCAGGCTGGGCGTCGAGAATGGTGTTCAGGGTAGTTCGAAACCCCTCCAGCGTCTGCAGCGGCAACCCGTAGATCAGGTCAATACTGACCGAACGAAATCCCTCCGCACGCGCCGCATTGAGTACATTTTCCGTAATCTCCCGTGACTGCAGGCGATTGACCGCCTTCTGCACCTTGGGATCATAGTCCTGTACGCCGAGACTCATACGGTTGAAACCAATCTCCCGCAGCAGCTTCACGGTATCGGCATCGGCCTCGCGCGGGTCGATTTCAATTGAATATTCACCGCTGTCATCATCCAGCAGCTGAAAAGCCTTTGCGGTCGTTCGCATCAACTCACGCATCTCTTCACCGCTGAGAAAAGTCGGCGTGCCGCCACCCCAGTGCAGCTGCTCGACCGGGCGGCTGTTGTCAAACAGCTCTCCCTGCATGACAAGTTCCTTTTTCACACGCAGCAAATACTCCGCAGCCTTGCTGCGATCCTTGGTGGCGATTTTATTACAGGCGCAATAGAAGCAGACGGTGTCACAGAAGGGGATATGAAAATAGAGCGACAGCGGATTGTCGCTGCTGTTGGACCCCCTGGCCACCTCCCTGTATTCGGCTTCGCCAAAGGCTTCATCGAATTTGACTGCTGTCGGGTAAGAGGTATAGCGTGGGCCGCTCTGGTCGTACTTTTTGATCAGGTCGAGGTCGAACACCAACCGCTGTTGTGAAATATCACTCATCTTCGTCAACCTCCAGGCCTTTTCGATGGGTCTCATTGATCTGTTTTAGCAACAGGTGAAACGGGATGGTATCTCCAAACTGATGCACTACTTCCATGTAGGGAAGATCCTCCCTGCCATATTGATAAGCGCCATCGCACATATCCTGGTAGAGTTTGTTGACACTGCGCTCCAGCGGCTCCAGAAAGATGGGGAAACGCGGCATCTCTTCAGCCTCGAACATCACGCACTCCCTCAGATCCCGCACCTCAAAGCGAGCATTTTTCACCCACTCAATATACTCTTCAACGCTTCTTGCACGATGTAATACCATGTTCAATAATCTCAATATATGTAGTATTTTTATAACTATTCAGTACCAGTTGGTCGTCAATTAATAACTTCCCGAAGCTGCTCCGCCGTAAGTAGAAATACTCCATCACCCCCCTTGTCGAACTCCAGCCACAAGAAGGGAATGTCAGGAAAGCGCGCCATCAGCAAATCCGCGGATGCTCCAACTTCGACAATGATGATACCACCTGGCGCAAGGAAAGGAGCAGCATCATGCAGTATACGCGCCACCACATCCATACCGTCGTCACCCGCCTGCAGGCCAATCTCCGGCTCATGCTGATACTCGGGCGGAAGCCCCCGGTACTCGTCACTACTGACATAGGGTGGATTGCTGACAATCAGGTCATACTGACGCAACGGCAGCTGCGCAAACAGATCCGAGGCGATCACAGCAACCCGCTCATGCAGATGATGCTTATCAACATTGGCTTGTGCAATTTTTAGCGCCGCCTCCGAGATATCGACTGCATCCACCTGCGCCTGTGGAAATGCATAGGCGCAGGCGATCGCAATACAGCCGCTGCCGCTGCAGAGATCAAGAACTGCATGCACCGCCGAAGCCTCCAGCCATGGGGAGAACTGCTCCTCGATCAATTCGGCAATGGGAGATCTTGGCACCAGCACATCACTGCTGACATCAAATTCGAGACCGGCAAACCACGCTTTTCCAGTCAGGTAAGCCGCAGGAACACGTTCCCTGATACGCCGTTGAAACAGCTCCAGCACCTGCACTCTTTCATCACTGGTAAGATGTGCATCCAGATAACTTTGCGGCAGGCTGTGATCCAGATGCAGCGCATGCAGCACCAGCTGCAACGCCTCATCCAGGGCATTGTCCGTACCATGGCCAAAAAAAAGCTCAGCCTCGTTGAACATGCTGGCGCCCCGGCGCACAAGATCGCGCAGGGTTGTCAGGTTTTCGTCACCTTGAATCACTATCCGTTTCTCCAAAATCCAGCTGCAACTGCATCTTCCTGAGCTCCAGTTCAGCTTTACCAGCCCGCTTTTCAGCAGCCCTGGTGGCTTTTTCCGCCTTCGCCACCCTCTGCTGCAACATCTGCATCTTCTCTTCCGCAGCTATGGAGTCCTTCGCTGCAGTTGCCCAATTCAGTTCCACACCCAGGCTGGCGGCATCCTCATTGATGACGCTGCGAATCTCCGCATGTTGCTGATAAAAGCCATTTTCAAGCAAAATTTGATGTTGCCGTTGGAACCCCTCATGATCCTGCCGCATGCGATAAAAATGCATCAACTGCAGCACATGTCGCGAGGCATCGGGATCATCCCCCACCAGCCGGGTTAGCAGCACCTCGATATCATCATAGTCGAGATAATCATCAGGCAGATTGTATCGCTGTGGCATGCGCTGATCATGCTGCGCTGACTGCAGAACACTGCTCTCCTCACTGTTTGCCACCTTGCTGCTGGTCGAGAGTGGCTGGCGGCCTCTGATTGCGCCCGGGCGGAACAATATCCATAGCAGAGAGATCAGCAACAGTGCCGCACCCATCACAATCCAGACTGTGGCGCCGGTAATCGACGGGCCTTCATCAATAGAGACTTTCTGCGGCGCGCTAATTGTCGCCTGCGTCATGCCGCCAGGCGCCGGCGCATCCTGTTGCTGCGGATCTTCCACCCGGGGTATTGCCGCATTGTCATTGAATCCGGCCAGGGGGGGAGCCGCAGCAACAATATCAAGCTGCAGCAACAACAGCGCCAGCCCATCGGCATCTTCGCGCAGAATCTCCTGCGTGGAGGGGACATTCAGCGGCCGGGAAAATGTGACATGCCGCAGGTCTCCATGTCTAAATTCAGCCGGGTTCAAGATCACCATTGCCGCAACGACCTGATCCAGAGTCGCCCCCAAAGGGCGCATAAGCATCGCGGCCTGCTTCACTGCATCACTTACCGGAACGCTGATTGGAGCAATTTTGGCAGCAGGAGGCGGCTGACTGTTTGCATTGTCAGCCCTATCTACGACCTCTGCTGCCGATTGTGATGGCCTTGCGGGTTGATCCGACGTAGTGCTCTCTGCGTGCAGCGGCTGCACGACCAACAGCAGAGCAACCGTCAACAGCCGGAAGCATTTCCGGTAAATAGGTAGACCCGTCACAGCAATTCTAAACGTAGAGAGATACTCACCACGAAGGACACGAAGATATTTTTTATCCAGTTGATTCTTCGTGATCTTCGTGTGCTTCGTGGTAAAAGTCTTTTTAAATGTCGTCACTCTATGTGGAGCATTGAGAATTGCTAGACCCGTCATCCTATTAATGAAACACTCTTACCCGGATGATTCAAGCGTCACCCGTGCAAAACGCCGCTTTCCCACCTGATAGACATGGGTTTCACCCGCCATGCACTGCAGGCTGCGGTCACTGATGCGCTCTCCATCAATTTTCACAGCATTCTGCTTGATCATTCGCATCGCTTCACTGCTGCTCTGCACCAGGCCGGCATCGCGCAGCAGAGTGGCAATCCCCAGACTCTCATCACTGAGCATGAGCGTTTTCTCAGGCATCTCATCCGGCATGGCGCCCTTCTGAAAACGGGCGATGAAATTCTCCCGCGCCTGTGAGGCAGCATCCTCATTATGAAAACGCGCAATGATCTCCTGCGCCAGCAAAAACTTGATGTCACGGGGATTGGCGCCCTCTTCGACCTGTTGCTGGAATGCCTGGATCTCATCCATGGGGCGAAAACTCAGCAGCTCGAAATAACGCCACATCAAGGTGTCGGAGATAGACATGATCTTGCCAAACATCTCATCGGGAGCATCGGTGATGCCGATATAGTTGCCCAGCGACTTGGACATCTTCTGTACGCCGTCGAGACCCTCGAGAATTGGCATGGTGATCACTACCTGCGGCTCCTGTCCGCGCTGCTCCTGCAACTGCCTGCCAACCAGCAGGTTGAATTTCTGATCGGTCCCGCCGAGTTCGACATCCGCCTCGAGAACCACCGAGTCATAGCCCTGGATCAGCGGATAGAGAAATTCATGCACTGCAATCGGCTGGCCATTTTTATAGCGTTTATTGAAGTCATCGCGTTCCAGCATACGCGCCACTGTATGGCTTGCGGCTAGTTGCACCAGTTCTGCCGCACCCATTTCACCCATCCACTCGGAGTTGAATACCACGCGCGTTTTCTCTTCATCCAGGATCTTGAAGATCTGCTGTTTATAGCTGGTGGCATTCTCCACCACCTGCTCACGTGTCAGTGGCTGGCGGGTAGCGCTCTTACCTGTGGGGTCGCCGATCATGCCGGTAAAATCCCCGATGAGGAAAATTACCTCGTGCCCCAGTTGCTGGAAAAGACGCAACTTATTGATCAACACCGTATGACCGAGATGCAAATCAGGCGCCGTCGGATCGAAGCCCGCCTTGATACGCAGAGGCCTGCCCAACTGCAGCTTTTTGATCAAGCCATCTTCAAGCAGAATCTCCTCTGTACCACGCGAGATTTGTTCAATTGCTTCCACTGTAGAAGTCATCAGCCACCCTTGTCAGAATATTGTCAGCATACACAGCTATCGAATCTGCGCAATCTACCTCAAATCAGTGTCGCTGTCATTTTGTCTTTCCCCTTTTCCGAATTTTCTGTCGTGAATTCCAGCAAATCCAAATGTAGAGAAAGACTCACCACGAAGAACACGAAGGCATTGCAACTTCTCAATAATCCCGTGCATGTGAGTAAAATGCTATCGCATTTGTATCGTGGTCAGAAGACCACTCCCACATTTGACGCCACATTGAACTGTGGGAGCGGTCTTCTGACCGCGAATTGCACGGGGTTATTGCGTAGATACAAGGCATTTTTGTAACCAGTTGATTCTTCGTGGTCTTCGTCTCCTTCGTGGTAAAAGTCTTTGAATATATCGGCACTCGATTGCCACATGATTTCATTCGGAGTTTCGTTCATGACTGTAGCAGATTATAATTGCCGGCCGTGCTATCAATATAAGAAGTCATTGCTCACTCCCGTATGAAGTCCTTTCTCACAGGTTTTTTTGCTGTCATTGCTCTCGCCGTGCTGATTATCTGGCTATTGCCGGAACATGGGGTTCAGCCAGATAAACACAGCATCGAGCTCTCCCTCACGGAACAGTCCGAAACCTCGCCTTCCGGAGTTGATGAGATACCTGATGAAGAGGGGCCTCTGCCAGACCATGAGGAAGTGATTGAGGAGATACCTCCCGCTGTCATCGAGAGCAAACCACTGCTGGTTATTCACCAGGTCAGGCCCGGCGATACACTACTCGCGATTTTCAACAAACTCGGTATCGATAAGGAGCTCTATCAAAGGTTCATAGTGCTCGATAAAAAATCAAAAAAGCGCCTCGCGCGTCTGCGCCCGGGACAGATGCTCCACTTCCGTTTCTCCAAAGAGAACCAACTGGTTGAGATCATCCATAATGTGGACAGGACGCACAGCACCAGCTATTTAATCAGCGAGGATGAGATTCAGATCAACAAGCAGCAGAAGGAGGTGCAGATAAAGATCGAAACCGCCCATGGAACCATTCTGTCATCGCTCTTCAATGATGGCATACGCGCCGGTATGACAGAAAACCTGATTATCAAGATGGCAAAACTCTTCAGTTGGGATATTGATTTTGGTCGTGAGCTGAAAAAGGGCGACTATTTCGGTGTGATCTTTGAAGCGCGCTATGTCGATGGCCAGCGTATAGGCACAGGCTCAATTCTTGCCGCCGAGTTCATAAACGGCAAGAAGAAGCACCGCGTCATCCGTTATGTCGACTCGCGGGAGAGGGTCGATTTTCTGGATCCAAAGGGACGCAGCCGACGCAAGCAGTTCATACGCACCCCGCTGAGTTTTACCCGCATCAGTTCAAAATTTACCGGTAAACGCTGGCATCCTGTGCTGCGGCGCTGGCGTTCACACAAAGGTGTCGACTACGCAGCGCCAAAAGGGACACCTGTATGGGCAACCGCCGATGGTACAGTGAGCATCATCGGCCGCCAACGCGGCTATGGCAAGGTGATCTACATCAAACATGGTAAATACACTACCGTCTATGGTCATCTCTCAGCCTTCAAGAGAGGCATGAAAAAAGGCAGGAAGGTACGCCAGAACGAGGTCATCGGCTATGTCGGGTCAACCGGACTGGCAACCGGACCACATCTGCATTACGAGTTCCGCATCAATGGCAAGCATGTCAACCCACTCTCACGGCGCCTGCCAATTGAACAGACATTGTCGGGAAAGGAGAAGAAAAAGTTTCGTACATATGCCGACCCGCTGCTGGAAACGCTGGATCGCCTCAAGGAGGAGACCATGGAGAAAAGGAGTGAGACGTGAGTAGCGAGTAGCGAGACATGAGGAGTGGAGTTGCTGTTACTCAGTCCTCATGTCTCAGTACTCGCGCCTTGTTTAAACCGAAAATGATGAACCACAGCCACAGGTGGTGGATGCATTCGGATTGCGGATGACAAACTGTGCTCCCTGGAGGCCTTCAGTGTAATCGACTTCAGCTCCGGTGAGATACTGGAAGCTCATCGGGTCAATCAGCAATTTTACGCCGTCAGTCTCAACCTCAGTATCTCCATCTTTCACCTCCTCATCAAAGGTAAATCCATACTGAAAACCGGAACAGCCGCCACCTTGAATATAGACGCGTAACATCAGTTCCTGATTGCCCTCTTCCTCGATCAGGGAGGACACTTTCGCTGCAGCTGCGCTGGTAAATACCAGCGGGCTTTCCATTTGTACTTGTGCTTCTGCCATGTTCGTACTACTCCAAAAACTTATCTATACGCTAACTATCGCTTTTCCTACTGTTTTAGTCAAGAATTAGAAGTTGTCTGCTCATGATCTTTCTCCCGCCAGGACTCCTCCTCTGTTTCAGCATGCTCCATCGCATGCTCCTCTGCTTGCAAGGCGCCGCTTCCTGCCTCTGCTAAATCATCATCTGAAAAATGCACCATTCCACCGGCAACACTGGCGCCCATTGCCATCTCAAGTTGCTGGTAGTGAATCTCACCGCTGACACGTGCATTTTCCGCCAGTTCAAGCAGTGAACTGGAGTCGATATCACCATCAATAGAGCCATTGACGATGAGATTGGCAACACGCACATCGCCAACAATTTTCGCCTGGTCACTCACCGTGAGTGTAGAGTTTTTACACTCACTGTCAGCAATCACATCGCCATGGATCTCGCCATCAAGATGCAGTCCTCCTGTAAAAGAGAGGCCTCCATGAATGACTGTTCCCGAACCTATCACGGTTGTAAAAGCCGGTGGCTTGAATTTTTTTCTCATATCTTATTTCACCATTCTCTATTTTTCACTGTAGAGCGGGGAGTTACCTGGACAACCTCCTACAACAGTGCATAAATATCTATAAACAGAAATAATTCTAAAACACGTCATTCCGGCGAAGGCCGGAATCCACAGCATCAGCCACTTACAGGTCGATACAGTAACATCTCAAGAACCCCGTGCAGGAAGAAGGGTTGGGAGTCTGCTTTTCAGGGCTTCCGCCGAATAAATGCTCCTGCGTTTTCGGCACTTCCGCCTTCCATGGCGGTCGAAAACAGGGATGTTTTATCAGAGCTTATGACATACATGGATGTATTAATGTCGCCAGAGGCAGGATGCCGGAAGCGACCATGGACGTATTCACGCGTCCCTGAAAGGCTGATCCCGACCCTGCGCAGACTTGAACTATACACGGGCTTTTTGATAAGTTACTCGATACACATGGATTCCGGCTAAAAGACTGCCGGAATGACGGCGTTTTGACAGCGCCTCTGCTTATAGTTATTTGTGCATCAGTGTACTAGAACCCCCCGGCTTTCTTACTTGATGTCGGTAGAGTCTTGTTGATCTTTTTTTTACTTTTGCGCTTTTTTGCCCTCTTCTTTTTCGAACCTTTTGCAGAAACCGGACTTTTGGTTTTTCCCGCT
>JAYELV010000146.1:0-4944 GCA_034717755.1 Pseudomonadota bacterium
AGGGTTACACCAAGAGTATCATTGGCGGATTGTGGGCGGTTGGGGTTGCAGCAGAGGTTGCTGTCTATATCTTTTTCATGCATAAACTGCTGCAGGCTTTCAGCTCAAAAAACCTGCTGCTATGGTGTCTGTTTCTGGCGGCATTGCGATGGGTTTTGATTGCCCTGTTCAGTGATTACCTGCTGGTGCTGATTTTTTCCCAACTGCTGCATGCAGCCACTTTTGGCGCTTTTCATTCAGTCGCTATCGATTTTGTGCATCACAAATTCCCTCAACATCTGCAGGGCAGGGGGCAGGCGCTCTACAGCAGTGTCAGTTTTGGAGTCGGGGGGACTCTCGGCAGTCTCAGCAGTGGATACCTGTGGGAATCAAGCGGCGCTACAGCCACATTTCTGATCTTTGCTGCATCTGCTGTGCTGGCAATGGGAATTCTTGCCGTCGGACAAAGGGGGCGAGGGCAGAGTGCCGAGGACTGAGGGCTGAGGACTCACGCATCTCCTCTGTTTGTATTTTCTCAATAAGTCCGTGCATTGTTCAAATCTGTGTAGAGTTGGGATCAGCCTTTCAGGGACGCGTGAATACATCCCTGTATGCTCTGATAAAACATCCCTGTTTTATACAGCCCTGAAAAGCAGACTCCCAACCCTACTTCCTGCACGGGGTTATTGAGAAGTTACCTCTGTTTTCCATACATCATTGAATTTGTTATACTCCTGCCATAATTTTAGTTGTATAGAGTTGGGAAACTCAGGATTTTTTTATGCATCGTAATCATCGCGATGGTATGTATGGCTGTCTTCGGCATTTAACCATATCCTTCACTGTTGCACTCTGCTGTACGCTATTCATCTCTTTACCGTTGCAAGCGGCTTGGGGGGATGCTGAGTATGGCGATATTTTTGCTTCCCGGTCGCAGCAAAATGCACAGCCGGCGCCCCCGACCCCATCCAATTATGTGACTGAATCTGTAGCTGTCCCTGTGGTTCGTCAACACTCGGCACGCGCTGTAGATACCCCTATTCCAGGCACTCAGTCCAGAGCGAAAAAGCAGTCCGGATCAAATCGGTATCGGGCAACTGCTGTATACCGTTCTCCTTTTCCACGAGTCTCTCCACTGGGCAACAGCTCGATGCAAAATGAGTCGATCAAGAGAGCTCTTGAGCGTTACCGTTCTGCTTCAAACAAAGAGAAACTCAAGCGGGTCTACAAGGAAATTCGCTATAAGAAGGTGTGGTCGCGTAAGGGCAGCGCTACCAAAGATGCGAATGCAGCAATTCAAGTTCTCTCCAATGCCAGCAGGCAGGGATTGAATCCGTCCGAGTATCATGTTGAAGAGATACAGCGAGCTAAGCAGCAGGGAGACATGACGCTTTTTAACCTGTTGATGACAGATAACACCTTGCGCTACGTCTCTCATTTGCGGGATGGTCAGTTTAATCCCCAGGATGTTGACCCGATGTGGTTGATCAAGCTCGGCACAAGACCCGACCTGGTGGAGAGCATGATAAAGGCGCTCAAGTCGAAGCATGTCTCGCGTCTCATGAAGCGGGTAGAGCCTCGGCATACTGTCTACCGAAACCTCTCCCGCCACCTCTATGACTACCTGAATATTGCGCAATCCGGAGGCTGGCCCACATTTCCTGTCAGAGGAGGCGGCTTGAAACCGGGCTCCAGCGGAAGTGCGGTCAAGGCGCTGCGCGCGCGTCTGGCGGTCACTGATGGTGCTGATGCCTATGCGCCGCGGCCATCTGTGTACGATAATAATCTGAAACTCGCAGTCTCAAGATTTCAGCGCCGTCACGGATTGAATGATGACGGTGTCATCGGTGGACGTACGCGCCAGGCGCTCGCGGTTCCAGTCAAAAAAAGAATCCTCCAGATTGCTACATCCATGGAGCGCTGGCGCTGGCTGCCGGAGAAATTTGGCAGGCAGGCTGTGTTCGTCAATATACCGGCCTTTCGCCTCTATTTCTGGGAGAACGGAGCCAGCAAACTGACCATGCGGACAATCGTCGGCAAGGCCAAGCCGGGTTGGCAGACGCCGACATTTACAACGGACCTGGATTACATGGTGCTCAATCCAAACTGGAATGTGCCTAACAGCATCGTTTCCGAAGAGATGGCTCCCAAGGCACACCGTTGGCCGAAATTTTTCCAGGATAATGGCTACAAGGTGATGGATGAGGCTGACAACGAGATTAATCCTTCAAACGTGAACTGGGGGCAATACAGCAAGAGCAATCCTGCTCCCTACAGGGTGGTGCAGGCAAGAGGCGGCGATGGATCATTAGGTGTGGTGAAGTTTATTTTTCCGAATCAATATGGTGTTGCACTGCATGACACCTCGAGCAAACAGCTGTTCAAGGAGGAGTTCAGAGCCTACAGTCATGGCTGCATCAGGGTTGAGAAACCTCGGGAGCTGGGAGCCGCACTACTGGGCAAGAGGACTCCGACATTTTTCAACTCGCTGGTGGAAGAGTCCGCTGATGATCGGCGTATCCAGGTGCAGGAGGGAATCTCTGTCTACACCTTTTACATGACGGCGTGGGCCGATGCGAACGAGGTCTATTTTTATGAAGATCTCTACCGCCGTGACAAGCCCATGGTTCAGGCAAAAACCCCCAGGCGCGGGTGATAAGGGATAGGGTTGAGTAGCGAGTCGTGAGGACTGAGAGCCTGCTGTAACCCTATAACAAACAAAATCGTATAGAGTTGGGAAATCCGGAGTTTTTTATGCGTCGTCAATATCACGATGTTTTTAATCGCCGTGGCAGGTATTTAACGGCAGCATTGGCGCTCGGGTTTTGCTGCGCGTTATTCACTTCTTCACCGTTGCTGGCAAGTTGGAGCGATAGTGAGTATAGCGATATCTTTGTTACCCGCACAAAGCCAAAACCGCAGCCGAAGAGGGTTGTGCCAAAGCCGGTTGCTGCTCCGGTCGTTAAACAGCGGGCACCAAGGCGCTCCGCACCTAAAGTGTCAAAAAGTGCACCCGTGTCTTATCAATTTCCGGATGCTGCTACGCCTCTTTTTCCACCCGTACCTCCATTGGGCAATGACCCGATGTATGAAGAGCAGATCACCACGGCTGTTGGTCATTATCGAGCGGCATCGAAAGTGGAATGGCTCCAGCAGGTGTATGAAGCCAACGCTGGCGAACCGCTGTGGCATCGTAGAGGGCGTATCAGCAGAGATGCCAGCGCGGCGATTCAAATCCTTTCAGAGGCGGATTCACAAGGTCTGAATCCTCACGAATATCATATCGAGGAGATCTTTCAGGCGCAGAAAAATGGCGACATGACGCTGTTCGACCTGTTATTGACTGATAACGTCATGCACTATGTCTCTCATGTGCGGGATGGCCAGTATCGCCCCCGTGATGTCGATTCGCGCTGGCTGATTGGCAGTGGCGTCAGGGCGGATCTGGTATTGAGCATGGTGCAGGCCGCTGCCGGGCAGGCTGTTCCGCGCTTCATGCAGCAGGCTGTTCCCGGGAACGCCTTCTACAACAACCTGCGCAGGGAACTTGGTGATTACGCCGCCATTGCCAACGCCGGCGGCTGGCCCTCTTTTTCTGCCGAAGGAGTTGGCTTAAAGCCGGGTATGAGCGGAGAGGGGATTATTGCTTTGCGCACGCGTCTGGCGGCAACCGATGGCGCTGATCTTTCTGTTGCACAGCCTGAATTTTATGATGATGATCTGAAACTTGCTGTCGAGGGCTTTCAGCGACGCCATGGATTGAATGATGACGGCGTCATTGGCAAACGTACGCGTCAGGCTTTGGCTGTTCCGGTTCAAAACAGAATGCGCCAGATCATTGCGTCCATGGAGCGCTGGCGCTGGCTACCGGAGAATTTTGGTGAACGCTACATTGTTGTCAACATTCCCGCTTTTCGTCTCTGGTACAGGGAGAATGGTGAAGACAAGCTGACCATGCGCACCGTCGTCGGTAAGACTAAAGGGAGTCATCAAACTCCCAGCTTTTCGACAGATATGAAGTATATGGTGCTCAATCCAAACTGGAATGTTCCGAGTTCCATTGTCTCTGCGGAGATGGCGCCTAAAGCGAGTCGTAATCCCGGCTATTTCAAGAGAAAAGGCTACAAGGTGATGGATCGGTCTGGCAATGTCGTCGATCCATACAGCGTCAACTGGGGGCAGTACAGCAGGAGCAATCGTGCGCCTTACCGGGTGGTAGAGTCCAGCGGCGCTGCGGGTGCTCTGGGGACGGTAAAGTTTATTTTCCCGAATAAGCATGGCGTCTATCTGCATGATACCCAGAGCAGAAGATTGTTCAAGAAGGACTTCCGGGCTCACAGTCATGGCTGCGTCAGAATCGAGAAGCCTGCTGAGTTGGGCGCCGTGCTTCTGGGTGGCCGGAGCCCGGATGAGTTCAGTGCCCTGGTTGCAGATTCGGGTAAAAACAAGCATATCAATCTGGAGCAGAGCCTGCCGGTTTATCTTCTCTACATGACAGCGTGGTCAGATGGTAACCAGGTCTATTTCTACGACGATATCTATCGTCGTGACAAGCGCCTGGTGCTGGCGAAATCTTCCAAACGAGGGTGAGTGCCGAGGACTGAGTGCTGAGGACAATCTCACACCTGCTGAACAGTTGCCAATTTTTCAACAATTTCTGACCTCGAAAATGGGTAACTTCTCAAAAAGTCCGTGCATTGTTCGAGTTTAGGCAGGATCGGGATCAGCCTTTCAGCGCCGCTGTGAATACATCCCTGTACGCTCTGATAAAACATCCCTGTTTTCGACCGCCATGGATGGCGGAAGTGCCGAAAACGCAGGAGCATTTATTCGGCGGAAGCCCTGAAAAGCAGACTCCCAATCCTGCTTCCTGCACGGGGTTATTGAGAAATTACGAAAACGGCTCTTTCCCCCATGTTTTGATTGCTTTTTCAAAAAATAAAAGCCTGCTTCATTGAAAATATT
>JAYELV010000146.1:5044-11329 GCA_034717755.1 Pseudomonadota bacterium
AGCCCTGAAAAGCAGACTCCCAATCCTGCTTCCTGCACGGGGTTATTGAGAAATTACGAAAACGGCTCTTTCCCCCATGTTTTGATTGCTTTTTCAAAAAATAAAAGCCTGCTTCATTGAAAATATTCATCAAAATACCCTTGATTTTCAAAATTTTGCCTGCTATGGTATGAGGCACTTCTTGACAAATATGTAGTAAGTCTATGAGTATCAAACAGAAAAGCCAGACTCCTCTCCTCAAACGCAGGGGATTTATGATCGGAATGGCAGCAGTGACTGCTATGGCGGCTGTCCCCGCAGTTTACGCAAAAACAAAAAAAGCACGCGGTGTACGCGCACTTTCCCTGACAAATGTCCACACAGGTGAAACAACCAGGGTTGATTACTGGATCGATGGACGCTATCAGCCCGAGGCGCTTGCAGAGATCGATATGATTCTGCGGGATCACCGCGACAACGAAGTCTGTTCCATTGACACCAGACTCATCGATCTGTTGTACAACGTCAATCAAAAAACAATTTGCAACTCGGCAAAGTGTTTTCAAATTCTCTCCGGATATCGCTCACCTAAAACCAATCGTATGCTGCGCAGAAGAGGCTCCCGTGTAGCCAAAAACAGTCTGCATATGTCGGGCAAGGCGATCGATATCAAATTGCCGGGTGTTGGCAACTCCAACCTCTTCAATGCCGCGACATCGCAGAGAGGCGGTGGTGTTGGTTATTATGGCTCCAGCTTTGTACATATGGATGTCGGTAAAGTACGCACCTGGGGTAAAAGGAACCGCTACGGCTGATTGATACAGGCAAATTTTATATGAGGCTGAAACCTCGTTGAAGCCCCGCTCTTTGAGCGGGGTTTTTTTATGTCTCAAACCACTCTATAAAGGTTGATTTTATGGTATAATTATCTGCTTGATTTGCAATCACTTCGCCTTCGAAAATGAGGGCGTCAAACCACCTTTGAAACCACTCCGCCATGACTGAATTCGCCAAGGAAGTTCTCTCGATCAATCTCGAAGACGAGATGAAGCAATCCTATCTGGACTATGCAATGAGTGTCATTGTCGGGCGGGCTCTGCCTGATGTCAGGGATGGCTTGAAACCTGTTCACCGTCGCGTTCTGTTTGCGATGCATGAACTGCGCAATGACTGGAATAAGCCCTACAAAAAATCAGCACGTATCGTTGGTGACGTCATCGGTAAGTATCACCCGCATGGCGATACTGCGGTTTACGATACCATCGTGCGCATGGCGCAGCCTTTCTCTCTGCGCTACATGCTCGTGGACGGGCAGGGTAACTTCGGTTCTGTCGATGGGGATTCTCCGGCGGCCATGCGTTATACCGAAATTCGCATGTCGAAAATCGCCCACTCCCTGCTTCAGGATCTTGAGAAGGAGACGGTGGACTTTGTCGCAAACTACGACGGTTCGGAGCATGAGCCTTCCGTATTGCCCACAAGAGTTCCAAACCTGCTGGTGAACGGCTCTTCCGGTATTGCTGTGGGCATGGCGACAAACGTCCCGCCGCATAATCTCAGTGAAACCATCAGTGCCTGCCTTGCGCTGATCGAAAACCCTGATATTGGCTACCGTGATCTGATGGAGCATCTTCCGGGGCCCGATTTTCCGACCCAGGGAATCATCAACGGCTCTCGCGGAATCGACGAAGCTTATCGAACCGGGAGGGGCCGTATCTATCTGCGCGCCCGTGCTGAGAGTGAAGAGTTCGACCATGGACGCTTACGTATCATCGTCACTGAACTGCCGTACCAGGTCAACAAGGCGCGCCTTCTGGAAAAGATCGCCGAACTGGTCAAGGAGAAAAAACTCGAAGGCATCACCGGCTTGCGTGATGAATCTGACAAGGACGGCATGCGCATGGTGATCGAACTCAGACGCGGTGAAGTCTACGAGGTGGTGCTGAACAATCTCTTCAAGCAGACACAGATGCAGAATGTGTTCGGCATCAACATGGTTGCCCTGGTCAATGGTCAGCCGCGTCTGCTGAATCTCAAACAGATACTCGAGCTGTTTTTGCGCCACCGCCGCGAGGTGGTTACCAGGCGCACCCTGTTTGAGCTGCGCAAGGCGAGGGACCGTGCACATATCCTCGAAGGGCTTGCGGTTGCGCTGGCCAATATTGACGAAATTATTGCTCTCATCAAGAAGGCGGCGAATCCTGCCGAGGCTAGAAGTGGACTGATGGCTCGCTACTGGCAGTCGGGGCCGCTTGAAGCGATGCTGCAGCGCAGTGGCGCCGATGCAACCAAGCCTGAGGACCTCGCCGAAGGTTTTGGTTTGAGCGAACAGGGCTATCGTCTGACCGAAAAACAGGCCCAGGCAATTCTGGATCTGCGTCTGCAAAAACTGACCGGACTCGAGCAGGATAAAATCCTCAATGAATTCGAGGAGATTCTGCAATTGATCGGCGATTTGCTGGACATCCTCTCCAGCGCTGATCACCTGATGGACGTCATTCGAGAAGAGTTGCAGTTGATCAATGAGCAGTTTGGTGATGAGAGGCGTACTGAAATCGTTGTCGATCAGCTCGATCTCACCACTGAAGACCTGATCCCGCAAGAGGATATGGTGGTGACTTTCTCGCACCTGGGTTACGCCAAGTCGCAGCCGCTCGATGCATACCGCGCACAAAGGCGCGGTGGTAGAGGGAAATCAGCGACCAAAACAAAGAGTGACGATTTTATTGACAAGCTGTTTGTCGCCAATACGCATGACACCATCCTGTGCTTCTCCAGTCGCGGCAAGGTCTACTGGCTGAAGGTCTATCAGCTGCCGCAGGCCGGCAGAAGCGCGCGCGGCCGGCCAATGAACAACCTGCTGCCGCTCGAAGAGGGCGAACGCATCACTGCGGTGCTGCCGATACGCGACTATGCAGAAGACAAATTCGTCTTCATGGCAACCAGTTCCGGCACCGTCAAGAAGACGCCATTGACTGCATTTTCACGTCCGTTGAAGAGCGGCATTATCGCTCTTGGGCTGCGCGATGATGACTGCCTGATTGGTGTCGATATCACCGATGGCTCCCAGGATGTGATGCTGTTCACCTCCGAGGGCAAGGCAATCCGTTTTAACGAGTCCAATGTGCGTTCCATGGGGCGTACGGCGACCGGTGTGCGTGGAGTCAAACTCAGCGGAGCTCACGAGGTGATCTCACTGATCATTGCACGCGACAATGCCAAGGTGCTGACTGCTGTCGAGAATGGTTATGGAAAATGCACCAGAATCGAGGATTATCCTATCAGGGGGCGCGGCGGCATGGGTGTCATCTCCATCAAGACCTCCGAGCGCAATGGCGCACAGATCGGCGCAGTACTGGTCGATGATGACGATGAAATTATGCTGATTACCGATGGCGGTACGCTGGTGCGCACCCTGGTTGCCGGTGTTTCGGTCACGAGTCGCAGCACCCAGGGTGTGAAACTCATCAATTTGAGCAAGAAGGAACACCTTATCGGCATTGAACGCATCGTCTCTCTCGATGAAGAGGGGGAAGACGAAGTGGAAGAGGATGGCGGGGATAATGTATCCACGCAGAGTCCTGAAGAGAGTCCTGAAGAGAATACTGAAGACAATACATAGAGAATGATTCAACGGAGTAGAAGAGAGATGACAAGGGTTTATAATTTCAGCGCAGGACCGGCGGCGTTGCCGCAAGCAGTTCTGCAAATTGCACAGCAGGAGATGCTTGAGTGGCGGGGTACGGGAATGTCGGTGATGGAGATGAGCCATCGCGGCAAAGCCTTTATGTCCATAGCCGCGCAGGCCGAGGCGGATCTGCGTGAATTGATGGGGATTCCAGGCAACTACAAGGTGCTGTTCCTGCAGGGCGGCGCCTCATCCCAGTTTTCCATGGTTCCTATGAATTTGTTGCAGGGAAGTGGAGTTGCTGACTATATCAATACCGGCGCATGGTCGAAAAAAGCGATCGCAGAGGCGGGGCGCTACTGTGATGTCAATGTCGCGGCCAGTACAGAGATGAACAACTTTACCAGCGTTCCCTCGCAGGATGAGTTGACGTTGATGGATGATGCCGCTTACGTGCATTACACCCCCAATGAAACCATCGGTGGTGTCGAATTCTCTTATATCCCGCAAACCGGCAGCAAGCCGCTGGTCGCTGACATGTCATCGACCATTCTCTCCCGCCCTATCGATGTCACGCAGTTCGGACTGATTTATGCCGGCGCGCAGAAAAATATCGGACCGGCGGGGCTGACGATAGTGATTGTGCGTGACGACCTGATTGGTGATGCATTGGCTGGTACGCCAGCGATGTTTCAATATGCGACTCATGCAGAGAACGGCTCCATGTACAATACGCCGCCGACTTATGGCTGGTATCTTGCCGGGCTGGTGTTCCAGTGGCTCAAGGAGCTTGGTGGCCTGGACGCCATGGCGCAGATCAATGAGCGCAAGGCGAAATTGCTGTATGACACCATCGACAATTCGGACTTTTATGCCAATCCGGTTGACCCGGGGTGTCGCTCGTGGATGAATGTCCCCTTTACGCTGGCAGATCCCGATTTGGATCCACTGTTCCTCGAAGAGGCCGAAGCCGAAGGGCTGGTAACGCTCAAGGGTCACAGATCCGTAGGTGGAATGCGCGCCAGTATCTACAATGCAATGCCGGAAGAGGGTGTACAGAAACTGGTCGACTTCATGGCTGAATTCGAGAAAAAGCGGGGTTAATCCCACAATATCTTTAACCACAGATGAACACGGATGCACACAGATAAAGGCAATTATTAAGAGAATAGCCGATGATTTGTCAATTGAGTCCGTCAAAGCGTAGGGCGCAATAAACGACAGAGCATTGCGCCGCATGAGGAAGGTGCAATGCGCTACGCTTATTGCACCCTACAGGTTCTAGTAAAGCACGGAATTATTGAGATGTTAGCGGATAATAGATCTAAGAATATCTGTGTTCATCTGTGTTTATCTGTGGAAAAAATTGTAGATAAAAAATCTGTAACTATTCAGCATCTTCAAAAAAGGCATAAAACAGTCACTGCTATCGGGTGTATCTGCAAGAAACGTTGGAGGCATGGATGCCGACACGAGTCTACATGGATGTATTCATGACGTTTTCTGGAAGATATGGCCGATAGCAGTGACGACCCCGAATGAACTGAATAGTTACAAAAATCTTTACAATCCTCACCAGGATAAAAACCAATGTATAAAATTTTAACGCTCAATAACATCTCCGTCACCGGTCTCGATCGTCTTCCCCGTGAAGAGTACGAGGTCTCATCCGAGTGCACTGCTCCGGATGCCATTCTGGTGCGTTCGGCGAAGATGCACGACATGGAGATTGCCGATTCAATCAAGGCGATAGGGCGTGCCGGCGCCGGCGTGAATAACATTCCGGTCGATGCCATGACCAAACGCGGCATTCCGGTTTTCAATGCGCCCGGAGCCAACTCCAATGCGGTCAAGGAGCTGGTGATTGCGGCGATGCTGATGACCTCCCGCAATATTGCACCCGCCTGGCAGTTTGCGCGCACCCTGGAGGGAGAGGATGAGCAGATACACAAGCAAGTCGAGGCCGGAAAAAAGAATTTCGGTGGTTTTGAACTGCCGGGAAAAACTCTTGGCGTTGTCGGGCTGGGTGCAATCGGCATCCGCATTGCCAATGCAGCCACCAACCTGGGTATGACTGTTATCGGTTACGATCCAAGTATTACAGTCAAAAGCGCCTGGCAGCTCGACTCTGCAGTCCATCAGGCAGTGAGTGTTGACGATCTGCTCTCCAAATCTGATTTCGTCACCTTTCATGTGCCGCTGGTGGAAGGAACCAGGAATATGATCAACGCCAACCGTATCGCATTGATGCCAAAAAATTCGGTGCTGCTGAATTTTGCACGAGACGGCATTATCGATGATGCAGCGGCGGTCGAAGCGCTGGAATCCGGCCACCTCTATGCCTACGCGTGTGATTTTCCAAGCAATCTGCTGAAGCAGCATCCGCGCTGTCTGACGCTTCCGCATCTGGGGGCCTCGACTGTCGAAGCAGAGGATAACTGCGCCATCATGGTGGCGGAGCAGGTCAAGGACTACCTGAAAAATGGCAATATCATCAATTCGGTCAACATGCCTGAGATTCATCTGTCGCGCAATGAGGGGTTCCGTATTGCAGTCGTCAACTCCAATGTGCCGAATATGGTGGGGCAAATCTCTACCATACTGGCGGATGCGGGGCTCAACATCATCGACATGGTCAACAAGTCCCATGACGATATTGCGGTGACGCTCATGGATGT
>JAYELV010000146.1:11429-14825 GCA_034717755.1 Pseudomonadota bacterium
CAGCGCATTGCACCGGAAATCAAGTCAATTGTCTATGAGTGATAGCGAACAGTTAAGCAACATACGCGATGAGATTGATTCACTGGATCAGCAGATCCAGCAGTTGATCAATCAACGCGCCGCTTGTGCGCAGGAGGTGGCTCGCATCAAGCAGGCTGCCGATCCCGAAGATACCTGCTTCTACCGTCCGGAGCGCGAGGCGGAGGTGTTGCGCAAAGTGCAGGCGCGCAACCGTGGACCGCTTGACAGCGAAGAGATGGCGCGGCTTTTCCGTGAGATCATGTCTGCCTGCCTGGCGCTGGAGCAGCCGCTGAATGTTGCTTTCCTGGGGCCTGAAGGAACCTTTACCCAGGCCGCAGCACTGAAACACTTCGGACACTCCGTATCCACCAAGCCGCTGGCATCCATCGGCGATGTGTTTCGTGAAGTCGAGGCGGGCAGTGTCGATTTTGGCGTGGTGCCGGTCGAAAACTCCACCGAAGGGGTGATCAGCCATACGCTCGATCTGTTTTTCAATTCGCCGTTGTCGATATGCGGCGAAGTGATCCTGCGCATCCATCACAACCTGCTTGGTACTGAGAGGTCCTGGCAGCAGGCGGAGAAGGTCTATAGCCATCAACAGTCGCTGGCGCAATGCAGGCGCTGGCTCGATCAGAATCTGCCAAATGCCGAGCGCATTGCGGTTACGAGTAATGCTGCTGCCGCGCAGATAGCTGCGGATGAAGGTAGTGTTGCAATTGCCAGCAGCGAGGCGGCAGCGCTCTACAAACTCTGCGTGCATGAACAAAATATCGAAGATGAACCCTGCAACACCACGCGTTTCCTGATTATCGGTCAACAGCAGTCGGGAGTCAGCAGCGATGACAAGACCAGCCTGCTGCTGGCGACAAAGAATGAAGCAGGCGGACTCTATCGTCTGCTGACGCCTTTTGCGGAGCAGGGGATCAGTATGTCGCGCATCGAGTCCCGGCCTTCACGCCGGGGTATCTGGGACTACGTCTTTTTTATCGATATCATCGGTCACCAGCAGGATCCTGCTGTCAGGAAGGCGCTGCAGCAACTTGATCAGGAGTCCTCCATGTGCAAAATCCTCGGCTCCTATCCAGCAGCAGTGCTATGACAACTGACTGGCTCAATCGCACCGCTGCGGGTATTGCAGAGTTGCATCCCTATATTCCGGGAAAGCCCATCGTCGAGCTGGAGCGGGAACTGGGGTTGGTTGATACCATCAAGCTGGCTTCTAATGAAAATCCACTCGGACCGAGTCCACTGGCAATGGCGGCTATACAGAAGGTTGCCGGCGAAGTACATCTCTATCCGGACGACAGCGGACACAGTTTGCGTCATAAACTGGCCGAACGCTGCGCAGTGGCGCCACAGGCGATCACCCTGGGTGCGGGCTCCAGTGATGTGATCGATATGGTCGCCAGGGTTTTTCTTGAGCCTGGCGTCAATGCGGTCTACTCCGAACACAGTTTTGCCATGTACCAGATCTATACACAGGCCTGCGGCGCAGCGGCAAAGGTTGCGCCGCCCCTGCCGGTTGATCATCCGCATATGCCCTATGGTCATGATCTGGATGCGATGGCCGTCCTCATCGATGCCAATACGCGTGTTGTCTTTATTGCCAATCCGAACAACCCGACCGGAACCTGGCTCTCAAAATCAGAGGTTGCGGATTTTCTCGACAGAGTACCGTCGGATGTGGTGGTGGTTCTCGATGAGGCCTATACGGAGTATGTTACCGAAGCGGAATTTCCCAACGGCATCGAGTGGCTGGCCGACTACCCGAACCTGATTGTCACGCGCACCTTCTCGAAGATGTACGGCCTTGCCGGACTGCGCATCGGCTACGGCATCTCCAGCCCGGAACTTGCCGCGGTGATTCAGCGTGTGCGCCACCCCTTCAACGCCAACCTGGTGGCGCTCGCTGCTGCCGAAGCGGTGCTGGATGACGACGCCTATGTCAGGCGGGGGCGTGAAGTTAATCAACTTGGGATGCAGCAGCTGATGACTGCATTTGATGCCATGGGGCTTGTTTATATGCCATCCGTGGCAAATTTTCTGACTGTAGACCTCAAACGGGAAGCGGCCCCGGTCAATGACAGCCTGCTGAACCAGGGGATCATTACCCGCCCAATCGCCAACTATAATCTCCACAATCACCTGCGTATCAGCATCGGTACGCAGCCGCATAACAGCCGGTTTATCACCGCTCTGGAGCAGGAGCTCTCGTCATGATCAAACGGCTGGCCGTGATCGGCGTTGGCCTGATTGGTGGCTCCTATGCCAGGGCGCTGCGAGCAGCCGGGCAGGTCGAAGAGATCATCGGCTGCGGCCGCAGCCGGGAGAATCTTGAACAGGCCGTGGAACTCGGCGTCATCGACAGCTACAGCCACGACATCGGGGAAGCAGTCGAAGGGGCGGACCTGATTTTTCTGGCAGTGCCCCTGGGCGCCATTCGTTCAACTTTCGAGGCGATGAAGGGACATCTTGCTGATAATGTGATTATTACCGACGCAGGCAGCGTCAAAGGCAGTGTCATCAGGGATTGCGAAGCTGTTTTCGGTGCTATGTTGCCGAACTTCGTGCCCGGCCATCCGATTGCCGGAACGGAGCGGAATGGCGTCGAGGCGTCATTTGCCGAACTCTATCAAAACCGCCGCGTGATCCTCACCCCGGTATGCCAGACAAACGAGTCAGCCATCGCTGTCGTGCATGCCACCTGGCGCTATTGCGGTGCGGAGGTGACGCGCATGTTTGCTGTCGACCACGACCGCATTCTCGCCGCAACCAGCCACCTTCCGCACATGCTCGCCTATGCGCTGGTTGACATGCTGGCGCGCATGGACGACAAGCAGGAGGTGTTTCGCTACGCTGCGGGAGGGTTTCGCGACTTCACCCGCATTGCTTCCAGCAACCCCGTCATGTGGCGTGACATCTGTGTCGCCAACAAGGATCAACTGGCGACGCTGGTGGAAGATTTTGCCGCAGAGCTGCAGTTATTGGCAACCTCCATCCGCGCCGGAGAGCAGCAGCAACTCGAACAGATCTTCGAAAATGCAAAATCCACCAGAGAGAGCTTTGTCGATGGTGTGAATAGTGAATGATTATCTACAGATGCGTCGGGAAAAGAAAGTTTGTAGTCGTCAGTATGCAGTTATCAGTAAAAACAGTATTTTCTCAATAACCCCGTGCATCATTTGAGACCGTCAAGGCGTAGGGCGCAATAAGCGACAGCGCATTGCGCCGCATGGGAAAGGGCAAAGAATTACCCACGAAGGACACGAAGAGCACGAAGTTTTGTTAAATATTTTCTTCGTGAACTTCGTGTCCTTCGTGGTGAGAAATTTTTTCCTTCAAAACCGTATTAAAAAAATTACAACAGTTTGACCA
>JAYELV010000147.1:0-3925 GCA_034717755.1 Pseudomonadota bacterium
ATAAAAAGAGATTGCCTCGCTGCGCTCGCAATGACGATCAAAACAGAACTTCCGCATCATTTCAATCTCTGCATGCAGACAGCAACATGAACGAGCAACCGCGTCTCCCCAATTTCCCGGTCTCTTTTTTCTCCATGATCATGGGACTCTCAGGTTTTACACTGGTCATGATGAAGGTGGAGGAGCTTGGTTTAACTCCTTATGCCCCCGTTGAACTCTCTGCCGCCATCACCATCGCACTGTTTGTGGTGCTGATCGGCGCCTATACGGCAAAGCTCATCCGCCACCCGGATGCGGTGCGTGCAGAGTTGGATCACCCGGTGATGCTGAGTTTTTTCCCCACCATCACCATCAGCCTGATACTCATCGGCACCTTCCTCGCAACCTGGACGCCGACGATTGCCCTGATCAGCTGGCAGGTAGGCGCAGCAGGGCAACTGCTGCTGACACTGCTGATCCTGACACGCTGGATACACCATGACCATTTTGAGATTCACCACATCAGCCCGGCATGGTTCATCCCGGTGGTTGGCAACATCCTGGTGCCGCTTGCCGGCGTTGAGAATGCATCCATGGAACTCAACTGGTTTTTCTTCAGCACCGGCCTGCTGTTCTGGATCGTGCTGTTCACCATTATCATGTACCGCATGGTTTTTCATCGCCCCATGGCGGAAAATCTGCTACCGACGATGTTCATCATGATTGCACCGCCGGCCGTGGGTTTCATCTCCTATATGAATCTGGTTCCAGATCTGGATAACTTTGCCCGCGTGCTCTATTACAATGCGCTCTTCATGACGCTATTGCTGCTGGTGCAGTTACCGCGTTTCATCAAGATCCCGTTCTCTCTCTCATGGTGGGCTTACTCCTTCCCGCTGGCGGCGGTCTCAGTCGCCACGCTGCTGATGTATGAGGAGACCGGCAAGCCCTATTTTCGCTTCATCAGCTATCTGCTGGTGGCGCTGGTGAGCGTGCTGATTCTTTATCTGCTCTACCGGACATTTCTTGCTGCACGCCGCAACCAGATCTGCATCCCTGCAAAATCCTGAGCATTCAGAGGGTTGAAGAAAAAGTTGGCAGTCGTCAGTATGCAGTTTGCAGTAAAAACAAGAAAAAAGTTACAGATTGCAGTAAAAAAGCTTGCAGTCCGTAATGACTCGATTAGACTTTTTCCAACTGCCAACTGCCAACTGCCAACTGCATACTTTCATTGGCTGCAAACTTTTTTAAGGATTCCCCTATGCGTCCCGCACAGTTATTGAAAGTTTTTGCCCGGGAGTTTCACAGCACCTCTGGCGGCCACCACACGCCGGTGATGCTGTGGGGCCCTCCCGGTGTTGGAAAATCACAGATGGTGGCGCAGGCTGCCGCTCAACAGGGCGTAGCGGTCATCGATATCCGCCTGTCGCAAATGGAGCCATCTGATCTGCGCGGCATTCCGTTTCGCAGCGGTGAGCATGTGGATTGGGCAACGCCTGCCATCCTTCCTCACCAGCAACGCCACGGCAAACAGGGCATCCTGTTCCTCGATGAAATCACCTCCGCACCACCCAGTGTTTCTGCAGCGGCATACCAGCTGATTCTCGATCGCCGACTGGGTGAATACCAGGTTCCTCCCGGATGGGTTATTTTTGCAGCCGGCAACCGCCAGGGTGATCGTGGTGTGACCTATACCATGCCCGCTCCACTGGCCAACCGCTTCTCCCATTTTGAGGTGGAGACAAATCTCGACGACTGGGTCTCCTGGGCCTATGCCAACGGCATCGATGAACGCATTATCGGGTTTTTACGCTTCCGTCCTGAATTGCTGTTTGATTTTGATCCGGCGCTCAATCCTGTCGCCTTCCCCACTCCGCGTTCATGGGAATTTGCGCATCGCGGCCTGCAGAAGTTCGGCAGCCATCCCGAACTGCTGCAATCAACGCTGCAAGCCTGTGTGGGTCCCGCAGCCGGCATCGAACTGCACGCCTTTGTCAACAGCCTGGAGCAGATGCCGGATCTCGATGCTATCGTGGCTGGTGAGGAAGCAGCTGTCCCCGAAGAGATCGACCTGCAGTATGCGGTTGCCGCTGCACTTGTCGGTCGCGCCATCCGCGCCAGCCAGACCGGGGATGCAACTCAGGTTATCGGCAATATTCTCAATTACGCCGGTCGCTTCCCGCAAAAAGAGATGGGGGTGATGCTGGTCTCGGATATGCACAATGCCATCGGCGAACTGCTGTTCCAGATCCCGGAGTTCGCTGACTGGGCAACAGCAATCGCTGATGTCATGTTATCTGAATAGCTGTGGACGTTGATAAAGTAGAAACCAAGCTGGCGGCTGCCCGCACCAGGCTGATTCTGGACAAACCCTTTCTCGGTGCGCTGGTGCTGAGGCTGCCATTAAAGCCCGCCAACAGCAGCTGGTGTAAAACCACGGCCACCGACGCGCGCCATTTTTACTACAATCCTGAATATATCGGGCAGCTGACCCCCAAACAGACCCAGTTCATGCTGGCGCACGAGGCGCTGCACTGCGCCCTGATTCACTTCGCACGACGCGGCCATCGCATCAGGCACCGCTGGGATCTTGCCTGTGATTTCGCCATCAACCCGCTGCTCATCGAGGATGGTCTAACACCCCCTCCGGACTCGCTGTGGATGGATCAATACAGAGGCATGACCGCGGAGGAGATCTATCCGCTCATCGAAGAGCTCGAGGAGATGGAGACGCTCGATCAGCATCTCTACGACCAGCAGGGTGAAAGCGGAGAGCAGGACGGCAGCGGTGGCTCTGTGCCACCCCCGAAGCAAACAAGCGAACAAAAGAGCGGACAACAGGAAAACAAACAACAACAGCTGGATGAGAACCAGCCGGGCGGGCAGGATGCTGACAAGCAGCAGCCTGGCGGCAGTGTTGATGACCCCTATCCCGGTGAGACTCCGGACACCCCTCCCCCGTTGACGCCGGATGAAAAGGAGACTCTTGGCGTGCAGTGGCGGCAGCGCACAGCCGGAGCCGCTCAACAGGCGATGCAGGCGGGTAAATTCGGCGGCGTCATGGCGCGCATGATCGAGCATCAGCTGCAGCCACAACTTCCCTGGCGCATGGTTTTGTCACGTTACCTCTCATCGCTGGCCAAAGATGATTTCAGCTATATGCGGCCCTCCCGCAGAGAGGGTGATGCGATCTACCCCTCGCTGCGCAGCGCACAACTCGATGTGGTTGTCGCCGTTGATACCAGCGGCTCGATCAGGCGTGAAGAGATCAGCCAGTTCATTGCTGAAATCGATGCCATCAAGGGACAGATACGCGCTCGCATCACCCTGCTTCCCTGTGATGCAGCACTTGCAAAGGGTGCGCCATGGATCTATGAGCCATGGGAAGATTTCACACTTCCGGACAAAATCCAGGGCGGTGGAGGAACGGATTTTCAACCGGTGTTCGAGTGGGTCGAGACAATGGACATAAAACCACAACTGCTGCTCTACTTCACTGATGCCGACGGAAAGTTCCCCCGGCAACCACCTGATTATGCCGTGATCTGGCTGGTCAAAGGCAAAAACAAGACACCCTGGGGTGAGCGCGTGCAGTTGAATTGAATCGCTGTGAATTTTAAGACCACTTATTACATATATCGATAAGGATCCAAAGTTACCAACATGAAAGTTTTACTCTATAACGAAATCAATCCCGCCAAAATTCCCGGGTTCAAGAAACTGCAGGCCTACCTGGAGGACGATGATTTCCGCTCAGCCGAGGTCAAGAAGGTGGGGGACAACCTCTATCGCGCGCGCCTGGACCGCAGCAACCGTCTACTGTTTGCGGTTCACCGCTACCAGGGGGAGGCTTATGCGCTGATCCTGGAGTACATCAAACAGCATGCCTACGAAAAATCCCGCTTTCTCAATCGTGGCGGCGTGGTGGACGAGGCCAAAATCACCA
>JAYELV010000148.1:0-9762 GCA_034717755.1 Pseudomonadota bacterium
GCACTGGTCGCCTTTGCCGGACCGGCATCCAACCTGCTGATGCTGCTTGCATGGGCAGTGGTTGCAAAAGTGATTCTGATGACATCCGGACCTGAATATTTTGTCAATAGTTTTGTCGGCGCCATGGCAAAATTTGGCATCCTGATTAACTCCATATTAGCGGCATTGAATCTGCTGCCACTGCTGCCGCTCGATGGAGGACGTATTCTCAACTCCTGGCTACCCTATAATTTGTCACAAGCATTTGAAAAAATAGAGCCCTATGGCCTGTTTATTATCATGGGGTTGATGTTTACCGGCATCCTCAGTCCGCTGCTTTTTGCTATGATGAATGTCATTAATAGCGCTGTTTTCACACTTATTGGATTGAACTGAAGATTTTATGGACTTTGATATCTCGCTGAACAAAATCGCATCCCAGCATGCGCGGGTTCTCTCCGGCATGCGTCCGACCGGACGTCTGCATCTTGGCCACTATCATGGCGTATTGAAAAACTGGGTCAAATTGCAGCACGAGTACCGCTGTTTCTTTTTTGTCGCCGACTGGCATGCATTGACTACCCACTACGACGATCCAACCGGGATTCCTCAAAGCACCCATGAGATGGTGATTGACTGGCTTGCTGCCGGCGTCAATCCCAACGAGGCGACCATCTTTGTACAGTCGCGTGTTCCTGAACATGCCGAACTGCACCTGCTGCTATCGATGATCACGCCGCTGGGGTGGCTTGAACGCGTACCCAGCTACAAGGATCAGCAGGAGAAACTCAAAGAGCGTGATCTTGCGACTTATGGATTTCTTGGCTATCCGCTGCTGCAGAGCGCCGATATTTTGCTTTACAGGGCAGGCCTGGTTCCAGTCGGTGAAGACCAGGTTTCCCACGTGGAGCTGACGCGTGAAGTCGCAAGACGTTTCAATCATATCTATGGACGTGAAACCGATTTCACCGCCAGGGCGGAAGCGGCGATGAGAAAGATGGGAAAAAAGAATGCCAGGCTCTACCAGCGCTATCGCAATGCCTGGCAGGAGCAGGGGGATGATGAAGCACTCTCGGCAGGCAGGGCGTTGCTGGAGGGACAGCAAAATATCACTGTTGCCGACAAGGATCGCCTCTATGGCTACCTGGAAGGCGGTGGCAAGGTGTTGCTGCCCGAACCGCAGCCACTGTTGACCAAAGCGTCAAAAATGCCGGGGCTGGATGGACAGAAGATGTCAAAATCCTATGGCAACACCATTTCGCTGCGCGCCGATGCCGATGAACTCAGCAAGCAACTGCGCACCATGCCGACAGATCCTGCGCGTGTACGCCGCACGGATCCGGGTGATCCTGCAAAGTGCCCGGTGTGGCAATTCCACGAGGTCTATTCCGACGAGAAAATGCGTGACTGGGTGCGGCAGGGGTGTACCTCCGCCTCTATCGGATGTGTTGACTGCAAACAGCCGGTTATCGATGCTGTTCTCGCGGAGTTGCGTCCCATGCAGGAGCGCGCCAGGGAATTCGAGGAGCAGCCGGATGTGGTGCGCAATATCATCAACGAAGGCTGTGAGACTGCACGCGAAGAAGCGCGCGAGACCATGGATCTTGTCAGACATGCAATGTCGCTGGAGATGCTCTGAGTGGAGCAGCAAACTCCCCGGGAGCAACAGGAGCTGCCCTTTGCCATGGTGCAGGGCGAACCGCTGCTGGAACCCCCTAAAGACCTCTATATCCCGCCTGATGCGCTGGAGGTTTTTCTTGAAGCCTTCGAAGGTCCCCTTGATCTGCTGTTGTACCTGATTCGCAAGCAGAATCTTAATATTCTCGATATCCCGATTGCCGACATCACCGGGCAATATGTTGACTATATCGCCCTGATGAAGAATATGCGTCTGGAACTTGCCGCCGAATACCTGGTGATGGCGGCTATGCTGGCCGAGATCAAATCACGTATGCTGCTGCCCCGTCCCAGACACGAGGATGAGGAGGAGGGTGATCCGCGGGCAGAGCTTGTACGGCGTCTGCAGGAGTACGAACGTTTCCAAAAAGCGGCAGTAGATATCGACGAACTGCCAAGAATGGAACGCGATCTGCATCAGGTTGAGGTCGCGGTGCCACATAAACAGAGTGAACATCCACTGCCGGATGTCGAGTTGAAAGATCTGCTGTTTGCTTTTCACGAAGTGATGCGGCGCGCCGATCTCTTCAGCAGTCATCAGATAGAGCGTGAAGTGCTGAGCATACGCGAACGCATGTCCAATGTACTTGCCAGTGTTCGTTCTACAGGGTTCACTGATTTTACCGAGTTGTTCGAAATGAGTGAGGGCCGCATGGGAGTCGTAGTCACCTTTATGGCGATTCTTGAATTGATCAAAGAGACTCTGATTGAACTGGTGCAGGTTGACGCATTCGGTGTTATTCATGTCAAGGCCATGAACCTCACTGAGAATGAATAGAGTATGAATAGTCAAAAAATCAGCAATATTGTCGAGGCGGCGCTGCTTGCAGCAGGAAAACCACTGAGCCTGGAACGCCTGTTGCTGCTGTTTGCGGATGATGAACCACCGCAGCGGCAACGGCTCGTAGAGGTGCTAAAGCAGCTGCAGCAACATTATCAGCAACGCGGAGTTGATTTGGTGGAGGTCAGCAGCGGCTGGCGTATCCAGGTGCGCAAGGAGTACTCTCCCTGGATATCACGCCTGTGGGATGAAAAACCGGCGCGCTACTCGCGGGCGTTGCTGGAGACACTCTCCCTGATTGCCTACAGGCAGCCGTTAACCCGCGGGGAAATTGAAGATGTGCGCGGCGTAGCCGTCAGCACCAATATCATCAAGACGTTGTTGGAGAGGGAGTGGATTCGCGTCGTGGGCAAACGTGATGTTCCCGGGCGGCCGTCGCTCTATGCCACCACGCGGGAATTTCTTGACTACTTTGGCCTCAGAGGGCTCGATGATCTGCCGCCGCTTGCTGAAATCAGGGAGTTTGATGTGATCAATCCGGAGCTTGATCTGTCAGATCCTGAAATGGATCAGCAGGCAGATGCAGGGAAGGAATCCCCGCAGCCTCAAGATACAGAGCAGCAGCTGCAATGACATCGAAGCAGCGAATACAAAAGGTGCTGGCAAATGCCGGCCTGGGATCACGCCGCGCCATCGAGCAGTGGATTCGTGACGGGCGCATCACAGTCAATGGCTCACTAGCTCAACTCGGAGATCGCATCAATGAGGAGGATCACGTCAAGGTCGATGGCCGTTCAGTGAGTAACAAGCGCCTTCAACAGGATGCGCACCATATTATTATCTACAATAAGCCAGAGGGTGAAATTGTCACCCGGCGTGATGATTCGGGACGCCCTACAGTGTTTCACAAGATGCCAATACTCGCCAAGGGACGCTGGATTGCTGTTGGCCGCCTCGATATCAATAGCTCCGGTCTGCTGATACTGACGACCCATGGCGAACTGGCCAACCGGCTGATGCACCCCTCCAGCCAAATCGAACGCGAGTATGCGGTGCGTGTGCACGGGCGGGTATCGGAAGCAATGCTGCAGCAGCTGGTCAATGGTGTTGAGCTGGATGACGGGCCTGCGAGATTTGAGGAGATCGTCGAGTCGGGCGGCGAGGGATCGAATCGCTGGTATCACGTGGTCATCATGGAGGGGCGCAAGCGTGAAATCCGGCGTATGTGGGAGGCGGTCGGCGCCTGGGTGAATCGCCTCAAACGGGTGCGTTTCGGCCCGGTGATTCTCGACAGCAGCGTCAAGGTGGGACAGTGGCGCTCACTCAAGCAGGAGGAGAGCCAGGATCTATTGGAGATGGCAGGAATAAAGGGGGTCTCAATCGCACCTATCGAGTATCGTCAAAGTAGACGAGGCAGGAGTTAGGGGGAAGGTTTTAGGTGTTAGGTTTTATGTTTTACCTAAAACCTAACACTTAAAACTTAAAACCTTCCCACCTAAAACTTTCCCACCTAAAACCTAAAACCTCCCTCCTTTTCATGCCATAATATGCAAATATTTTAATGTTTTATAGTGAAATCCCAGATGAGCTTGCGTAGCGGAAATTTCGCCACACTGATTCCCTACGTTGTAATTGCATTTCTATTGCTATTGATTGCCGCACAATTGGCGAAATTGACATGGACGATGTTTGACAGCGACACGGCCATACCCGGGCAGGGAGATGCAGCTGTTACGACACGCAAAGCGCCTGGTGTTACAGCCATCGACTGGAATTCCATCGAGCTGTTTGGCAAAGCGGATGTCGTCAAAAAGGCTGCTGTCATCAAGCCGAAAATCAAAAAACCCAAAAAGCCCGGTGCATTGCAGAAGCTGGATATCACGCTCATTGGTGTCATGCTCTCCTCCAGGCCGCAAAACTCCTATATCAGCATCAGGGAGAAGGGGGAAACCAGGGTTCTGAAAAGTGGCGCTGAGATCAAGGATGGTGTGGTTGTCAAGGCAATCCGTCCCAGGTCCTTTGTCGCCTCGGATGGCAGTAGTGAAAAAACCTTCTACCTGATTCCCTCCGACCAGCTCAGGGCAAAGGATCGCGAAGTAGGGTTGCCTCAGGAGAAGAGAAAGCAGGAGCGTGCGCCCTTCACAGGGAGTCAGGATGTTGCGGCAATCTCACATCAGGTCGATGAAGAGACAAAACTGAAACTGGAGCAGTACAGGCAGCAACTCGCAGAAAACCCACTCTCACTGGTGGATAAAGTCAAAGCCTCACCGGTGCAGCGTAATGGTGAGCTCTATGGCTATCGCCTGCGGCATGGTAAAGATCGTGAACTGCTCACGAGCGTTGGTCTCAGAGCCGGAGATATTCTGCTGGATGTCAATAGCCTCCCAATCACGGATCCGGGACAGTTGAGTGATGTCATGGAGTCTCTGGCTTCAGGCAGCATGATAAATATGAAAATTGAGCGTGGCGGCAGAACGCGTGACTTGAATGTAGTAGTGGAGTAGATGAATTGATACAACGGTATTTCATTTTACTGGCTGTCATCCTGTACTTTCTGGTATCGGGAGGAGCAGTGCTGGCCGAAGAGCGCGTAACGATCAATTTCAAGGATACCGATATCCGCGAGGTTGCCGAGATGGTTTCGAAGGTGACGGGCAGAAACTTTCTTGTCGATCCGCGCGTCAAGGGCAAAGTCACTGTGATCTCGGCTGAACCCATCGATGGCGAACAGCTCTATTCGACGTTTCTGACAATTTTGAAGACACATGGCTTCATTGCTGTCGATGAAGGCGAGCTGGTGCAAATTCTTCCGGCAAGCGGTGAGCGGGAGCACGCCACCTTCAGTGAGAGTGTGCGCTCTGAAATATCCAATCATGAGGTCGAAGTTCAGGTTATCCCGATCAAGCATGTTCCGGCCGTACAGATGGTTCCGATTCTGCGCCCGCTGGTGGAGAAAGAGGGACATCTGGCGGCGCATGCCAACTCCAACAGCCTGATTGTTGCAGCCAGCCGCAGAACCATCAACAAGATACATGACATGCTCGAAACCCTGGATCAGGCTGCCGAATCACAGATCGACACCATCAAACTGCGTCATGCAGATGCCACCGAGGTTGTCAAAACATTGCAGACGCTGGTTACTGCCGGAACTGCAGCGGGGGGGAAAGGGGCCGGGAGACAGGGAGGCAGAAAACTGGTGGCCGATACCCGCACCAACTCGTTGCTGGTCTCAGGCAACAAGGGCTTTCGCGAGAAGATCGCGCGTATCGTCAGACGTCTCGATTCGCAGGTCAGGGATACCAGGAACATCCATGTCGTCTCCCTGCGGTTTGCCAATGCTGCAGACCTTGCTCCCATCATCGAGAAGCTCGCTTCAGAGCGAAGTGCCCCGGCAGCAGCATCTGCGAAAGGGAAGCCAGGTAGTGCAAATAGTCAACTGACATCGGTGCAGGCAGATGAGCAGACCAACAGCCTGATCATTACCGCCCGCCCGGATAAAATGCGAGATTTACGCAGCATTATTAGTACCCTGGACGTGCGTCGCTCACAGGTACTGGTTGAAGTGATTATTGCCGAGTTGTTCCGCGTCAAGGATGCTGAACTGGGCATTCAATGGATAGGCGCTAACAATGACCTGATTGATGCCGCCGGCGGTCTTATCGGAGATGATGGCGATAATGGCGGCGCTGATTCGCAATTCAAACAGTTTTCACAGCTTGGCGTCGGTTCCATTGCCGGATTGATCAGCGGTGGTGATTACTCCTTTCTCGCTTTGGCGAGTGCGCTCGACAACGATTCTGATGTCAATATCCTCTCTACACCGAGCCTGCTGACGATGGATAACGAAGAGGCGGAGATCACCGTGGGCCAGGAGGTCCCCTTCGTGACCGGCTCGTATACCGGTGTCGGCAACAGCACGCTGCCGAGCAACCCGTTCCAGACGGTAGAACGTAAGAATGTGGGCCTGACCTTGAAAATTACACCGCAGATCAATGATGGTGATGCTGTGAAGCTGACTATCGACCAGGAGATCTCGAATATCAATCAACAGCAAACAGCGAACCTCGGTCGTGGCGAAATCATCACCAATCAACGCACCATCAAAACCAGCGTCATCGTCAATAATAAAAGTATCCTGGTGCTGGGCGGGTTGATCGATGACGTGGTCACCGAGACAGAGCAGCGCGTCCCTTTTATTGGCGATGTTCCATTATTGGGAGAGCTGTTCACTCATCGAGGTACTAACAAGTCCAAACGCAACCTGATGCTTTTCATACAGCCGACAATCCTGCGCAACAACCACCAGAACCTGCACGTAACCGGAAAGCGCTATCGTCAGATGCGTGAAGCACAGCTGGACAAATTTGAAAAAGGCGTGCCCTTGATCGGGGAGGCAGAACAACCGCTTCTGAAGCCACGCGACAGCAGAGGGCATGTGATCGAGGATACGAAAATGATTCCACCGCCGGAGTCTGTCTATATCGAAGAGCAGGAATTCGAAGTCTGGACCCATTGATGGAGGAGCAAACTACAGTGGAAATCGTCGCTGCCGACATGGACGATACTGCGGTCGTTGATATCAGCCAGCAGCAGAAGCATCTCCCTTACACATTTTCTCGCCGCTACGGTCTTATCCTCGAACAACAGGGTGATCAGTTGGTGGTGGTTGCACGCCCGGATTACACACCACGCTATTTCACCGAAGTGCGGCGTTTTCTCGGCAGGCCGGCGCCGCTGCAGGTCGTTGAAGAGGAGAAGTTCAACCGCCTGTTGCAGACCCAGCAGGAGCAGAGTGCGTCATCGGCAATGAGTGATGTAGAGGGGCTTGGATCCGAGCTTGACCTGCACCGCCTGGTTGATGAAATCCAGGAGCCGGAAGACCTGCTGGAGAGCGCGGACGACGCCCCTATCATCCGCCTTATCAATGCACTCCTGACCGAGGCGATTCGCAACAATGCCTCGGATATTCATATAGAACCCTATGAAAGCAGGCTGCGCATTCGTTTTCGTGTCGATGGTTCCCTCAAAGAGGTACTGCAGCCGGAGCGTAAACTGGCGCTGCCGATTATTTCGCGTATCAAGGTGATGGCCAAACTGGATATCGCCGAGAAGCGCCTGCCGCAGGATGGGCGCATCTCCCTGAAACTGGGTGGCAGGGCGGTGGACGTGCGGGTTTCAACCATCCCCTCTGCAAATGCCGAGAAGGTGGTGATGCGTCTGCTGGACAAGCAGGCGGGAAGACTCGAATTGAAACACCTCGGTATGCCTGAAGATATCCGCAACCGTATCGAGATTGAGATCCAGCAGCCACACGGAATTCTGCTGGTGACAGGTCCGACCGGCTCTGGCAAGACCACCAGCCTGTATGCCATGCTCGGCAATCTCAATGACCAGAAACGCAATATCATGACGGTCGAGGATCCGATCGAGTACTACATCGACGGCATCAATCAGACGCAGGTCAACAGCAGCATCGGCATGACCTTTGCCGCCGGTTTGCGTTCCATTTTGCGCCAGGACCCGGACGTCATCATGATCGGCGAGATCCGCGACCTGGAAACCGCTGAGATCGCTGTACAATCAAGTCTCACCGGGCACATGGTGTTTTCAACCCTGCACACCAATACGGCTATTGGCGCTATTACCCGCATGCGTGACATGGGGGTAGAACCCTTTCTGCTCTCATCCAGTCTCAATGCCGTCATGGCGCAAAGACTGGTGCGGCTGTTGTGCGAAGAGTGCAAAGAATCAAGTATTGCAGATGAGGCGGAGTGCCACCTCATGGGGATTGATGTTGATGACGCCCCTCTTATCTACAAGGCCAAAGGCTGCCGCAGTTGCGCTTACAGCGGTTATTACGGGCGCACGGGCATCTACGAGTTCATTCATATCGATCGTACACTGCAGCGCCTGATTCACTCCCAGGCCAGTGAGCAGGAGATGCTCAAGCACATCCGCACCAAAAGCGATACCCTCCAGCAGATGGGTCTATCCCTGGTGCTGGACGGCCGCACATCCCTGGATGAGGTCGTGCGTGTTGCCGGACTCGAAGAAGACGACTCTCCCGGGGAAGCATAGATGCCCGCATTCTCGTGGCAGGCGCTTGATCAAAAAGGGCGCATACAAAAGGGTGTGTGGGAGGCGGATTCACCAAAGCACCTGCGGCATCGCCTGCGCAACGATGGAATGAAGCCCGTCTCCATGGAGGAGGTGCGTGATAATCGCCGTCTCACCGGGGCGAAGAGCAATAAACAAAAAAAGAGTTCAGCTGTCGATCGCCGCTTCAACCCGACGGACCTCTCCATGTTTACCCGCCAGCTGGCAACCCTGCTGCGCTCCCGTCTGCCGGTAGAAAAGGCGCTGGGAGTTCTCTCCTCGCAAAGCAACAAACAGTGGCAACGGCATCTGTTGACCGCCCTGCGTTCGCGGGTCACTGAAGGATCGTCCCTGGCAGATGCATTTCGCCAGTTTCCGCAGGCCTTTCCCGAATATTATGCCGCCACTGCGGAGGCTGGTGAACAGTCAGGCAATCTGGAGATCGTACTGGAGCGTCTGGCTGATTATGCGGAAGAGGCGAATGTCACCCGTCAGAAGGTGAAACTGGCGTTGATCTATCCCGCAGTGGTGAGTATCGTAGCGCTGCTGGTGATCGTCGGGCTGCTGGTGTTCGTGGTGCCGAAAATGGTGGAGACCTTCGAACACATCGGTCAGGAGTTGCCTCTGCTGACGCGCGTCATGATCAACATCAGTGATTTTCTGCAGCACTATGGAGTTTTTTTGTTGCTGGGAGTGGTGCTGCTTATTTTTCTTTTCTCTTCCGCCATGAAACGCCAGGGCTTCAAAAAGAGGGTGCAACTCCTGTTATTGAAACTGCCGCTGGTTTCACGCGTCATTCGTGAGGTCAACACCTCACGCTTTTTACGCACCTATGGGATTCTATTGCGCAGCACTGTCTCTGCCACCCAGGGGATGATGATTGCCGCCCATGTACTTGCAAGCCTGCCGATCCGTGATGCCCTGATGGATGCTTCCAGGCGCGTCAGGGAGGGCGCCAGTATTGGCAACTCGCTGACGAACACCGGCTATTTTTCACCCATGACGCTAAATCTGGTCGCCAGCGGCGAAGCGGCAGGGAATCTGCCGGAGATGCTTGAGCGTGCCGGCGAAGGACAGGAGAGAACCCTGCAGGCGACTGTCTCATCATTAGTCGGTGTTCTTGAGCCATTGATGATCGTCGTCATGGGCAGCGTGGTGATGATGATCGTGCTGGCCGTGCTGCTGCCGATATTCAAGATGAACAGTATGGTGTAGGGAGGTTTTAAGTT
>JAYELV010000148.1:9862-14819 GCA_034717755.1 Pseudomonadota bacterium
CATCATTAGTCGGTGTTCTTGAGCCATTGATGATCGTCGTCATGGGCAGCGTGGTGATGATGATCGTGCTGGCCGTGCTGCTGCCGATATTCAAGATGAACAGTATGGTGTAGGGAGGTTTTAAGTTAAGTTTTAGGTTTTAGGTTTTAGGTTTTAGGATAGAGCCGTAGGGTGCAATAAGCGGAGCGCATTGCACCGGAAATAGTGGAATAGAGTCGCGGTTTAGAATTCATTCAATAGAGTTGGTATTCAAAAAGATGAAAAGACGAAACAGAAGAGCGCAATCCGGCTTTACCCTCATCGAGGTGATGGTGGTGCTGGTTATTATCGCTATCATGGGTACATTCGTTGCTGTTGAAGTGATGGATAAACCCGAGCAGGCGCAGTTGACCAAGATTAACAGTGACATCGATACCTTCGGTGCAGCGCTGGATTTTTACAGGCTGCAGAATTACCAGTACCCAACGACGGAGGAGGGGTTGGCAGTGCTGGTCCCAAAGCATATCAAGAGGATGAAAAAAGATCCCTGGAAGCGGGACTATCTCTACTCCAGTCCGGGTCGAGATGGCAGTGACTATGAAATCTACACCCTCGGCCGGGATGGCCTTGAAGGAGGGGAGGGAATCGACAGCGACATCAGCAGCTCGACACAGGAATAACTCATGAGTCGGCGTCAAAGGGGGTTCACGCTGATTGAGATCCTTGTGGTGATGTCGATTATTGCCGTGATGGCATCCTTGTTTGCGCTCTCGGTGCAGGGAAGAGATGACGATGATGTTGTCGGCGAGATCATTGATGATTTTATCCGCGAAGCCAATTACGCCCGCGAAGAGATCATGTTCCGTCGTTTTCCGATTGGAATTTATCTCTATAACGGCGGCTATGCCTTCTATACCGTTGCAGAAGTTCAGCGTAAGGATGAAACTGAGGAGCAGCAGCGTGAGGTGCTGTGGAAACCATTGAAGAACCGCCTGTTAAAACGGCATCACTTCCCCGACGGCCTCTCGCTGGTTTTTTACCAGGAGACTACTCAGACACCGGTGGTGCTGGAGAATGAGATCCCTGATGAGGTAAAGCCCCAGATTGTGTTTGTCTCCGATACGGATGCGATTCCTTTTGAATTGCTGTTCTCCTATGGAAACTCGGAGAAACAGAGTGTTGTTCGCTATCCCTCCGGAAAAGTCAGGAAAAAAGATGAAGCCTGAACTTGCCTCTCACCCTAACCCTCTCCCGGTGGGAGAGGGGATGGAAGGCGGGTTTACGCTGCTCGAAGTGATGATGGCGCTGAGTATTGTCAGCATTGCACTGGTTGCCATCATCGGTCTGATGGGCAACTATGTGCGTAATCTTCAGGGTCTCCAGGAGCAGACCTTTGCGCATTGGGTGGCAATGAACAGAGTGGTTGAGTTGCAGTTGGCTGATGCCTGGTCCGAAACATCAAAAGAGAAAAAAGACGAGGATGAGACATCCCTGTTTCCGATGCGATGGATACAGACTCCCTCTGAGACGCCATTTGAACAGATGCGCAAGGTCGAAATTGAAGTCTTCGACCAACAGGGCAACGACTCATTGACACGGATAACGACCTATGTCGGAAGGGAGAGCAGGTGGTAGGGGAAGGTTTTAGGTTTTAGGTGTTAGGTTTTAGGCGGGTCTTTTGCAAAACTCTATATTCCAGTCATTGCGAGGGAGCCAAAGCGACCGTGGCAATCTGATTGAGATTACTTCGCCTACACGGATGTAGGCTCGTAATGACAGCAATGAATCTGGTAACGGGGAAAAGAGGTCGTGAGGCTTGAAACGTGAGGTGCGAGACGTGAGAGAGAGGGGTTTTACCCTGATTGAACTGCTGGTGGCGATTGCCATCTTTGCCGTCATTTCATCCATTGTTTACGGCACCCTGAGCAACATCCTGCTGCTTGACCAGGGAGCCAGGAAAAACCTGCAGTCACTCGCAGATCTACAGCGTGTCATGACCCTGGTCGAAAGAGACCTGCTGCAACTCGTTCCGCGCACGATTATCAATGAATTCGGTGACCGTGCAGGCGCTTTTCAACTCAGGGAAAAACCCTCAATGGAGCTTGAATTTACTCGTGGTGGCTATCAGAATCCGGGGCAGCTGTTGCGTTCGACCTTGAAGCGTGTGGCGTATAGCATCGAGGATGAAGCACTGATTCGAAAAACCTGGGCGGTGCTGGACCGTGCATCTCAAACAGAGCCGGAGCATGAGGAGGTGCTCATCGAAGGGATCACGGAGATGACCTTTTCTGCCTGGGACAAGGAGTGGCAGACAACCTGGCCAGCAAAGCAAGATGCGCAGCCAGTGGATGCCCAACTGCCAGGCGCCGTGAAAATAGAGATACAGCTGGAGGAGTATGGCAAGTTCGTCATGGTGGTGCCCGGTCCGGGATCAACATGATACGCCAGAGAGGAATAGCGTTGATTACCGTGCTTGTGGTGGTCGCGATCATTTCCGGAATCGCCTCGTCGGTTATCCTGGATCAACAATTCGCCATACGCCGCACCGAAAATCTGCTGCATGGAAACCAGGGAATTCTCTATCTGTTTGCACTCGAGACCTGGGCCAAAGAGGTATTGATCGTCGATACCCGCAAGAGCGGATCTATCGACCATCCGGACGAAGAGTGGTCAAAGGCAATACCGCCTATGGCGGTCGAGGGTGGCAGCGTCTCGGGGAAAATTCATGATCTGCAGGGGTTGTTCAATCTCAACTCGCTGGTCAAGATCACAGGTAATATCTCTGTCGATGCGATGCAGCAGTTCAGGTGTCTGCTGACCGAGTATGCCGGGTCGAGTATATCGCCGGAGCATGTTGCAGATGCCACCAAAGACTGGATAGACCCGGATCAGAATGTTGAAGCAGACGGTGCTGAAGATCCCGATTATCTGAGCAGGGATCCCGGCTACAGGTCCGCGGGACAATACTTTGTCTCTCCTTCTGAACTGCTTCTCATCGACGGCATGAGCTATGAAGCATGGCAGAATATCCGTCCCTTTGTGACAGCGTACCCTGTTTTCAAGGAGGAGTCCTCCTATATCAATGTCAATACCGCACCACTGGAAGTACTGAAATGTTTGAATATCGAAGATGATTCTCAGGCGATTGCAGCAGACATCGTACAATACCGTGACGAGACCGCTGCTTTTGAAAGTGGCGCTGAAGTGATTGAATTCCTTCAACAGAGTGGTGCTGCGGATGCAACAGTGAAGAGCTGGCGTGTTGATGTAAAATCAGAGTATTTTCTGCTCGCTTCAGCTGTCATCTTCGGTAATCATGAACTCAGGATGCAGCATCTACTGGCAAGAGAGCTGGAAAAAGATGGTGTAAAAGTGCTGATGCGGAGTTTTGGCGATGAATGGTGACAACTCAAAAGAAAGTTTACAGTCATCAGTTGGCAGTCGTCAGCAAAACCGGAAAAGAATTTTTTCAATTCCAGCAGGTGGTTTATGCTCGATGTTTTTCTGCAAACTGCCGACTTCCCTTTATTTAGAGTCGATTGATACATGAATGTCTATTTTTTTGTGCAGTTTGCAGATGCTGATCTGCAGCAGTGCCGCTGGCTGCGTTTTCATGAACGCACACCGGCAGGGGCGATCTCCCATGGAACATTTGAGGATGCATTGACTGCAGCCGAAGGGAGTCACCTGGTGGTGTTTGCACCATCGACAGATGTCAACCTTGCCAGCATCGAGCTAAAGGCGAAAAGTCACAGGCAGATGATTGCTGCAGTTCCCTACATGCTGGAGGAGGAGCTATCGGAGGATGTCGAAGATCTTCATTTCGCACTCAGCACAATCGATAAAAAAGAGGGCAGGCAGCTTGTCGGTGTCATCTCTTTAAATCTGATCACTAAACTCCATGCGGCAATCAGCGAACATAGCTTCATCTCTGCCGCAGTTGTTCCGCAAATAGTGTCGATTCCCTATGCCAGTGATACATGGTCACTCTTTATCCAGGATGAAGCGACGACTTTGCGCACCAGTGAGTTTCAGGGGTATGGAATTGACACCATCAACCTGGATGAGATTCTCTCAGTTGAAACTGCAGCATATCGACAGCAGCATGATCAGGATGTGGATATTGTCGAATATGATTTCCGTGTGGATTCGAAACACAAGGATACCCTGATAGAAGAGGATCGTGCAGCGGCTGCGGAGAGTGAAGCCCTGGCCCTGATCGGGCGCTACTGGCTCGATCACCAGGGTATGTTGAATCTCCTCCAGGGCAGTTACCAGATTAAAACGCAAATGCCCGGTACTCTAAAGCAGTGGCTGATTGCAGCATCTCTGATGGTCGTCTCTTTGCTGCTGTATCTGACCAATACGGCAATCTCCAACCAGCAGTTGTCTGCGCAGAGTCAACAACTGGTCGAGGCGATGAACTCTATCCATACGGATATTTTTCATGAACAACCCAGCGGCGATCCGGCCGTTGCGATGCGTAAAAAACTCATCGCTCTACAGGGGAGCCAGGGAGGTCCTGTTACTCCGTTTCTACATTTCGTTGCTGCGAGCGGAAAAGTGATTCTCGATGACCGGGAGAGCCGCATCGTCAGGATGAGTTACAGCAACAAGCAAATGAATATCGACATTGAAACAACAGCTTTTGACAAGCTCGAAGCTCTGCAGCAGCAGATCGGATCCGATGCCATTGTTGTTGATTTGAAGGCTGTCACGAATCAGCAGGGAAAAATCAACGGGCGTCTGGTGCTCGCCGAGGTAAAGCACTGATGAAAACCTGGTTTAAACAACTCTCACAACGCGAGCAGCTGATGGTGGCAGGTGGCGCCGTTGTGCTGTTGTCGCTGCTGTTTTATGTGGTGGTGGTTGCACCGCTGCTGCACTCCAAAACACAACTGCTCGATCAGCTCGAGACCCAACAGAGAAGTCTTAGCTGGATGAAGAGTGCTGCATCTGAAGCGACGTCACTGCTCGC